>JAQGOX010000667.1 GCA_028293365.1 Verrucomicrobiales bacterium
ACCCCATCGATCTTTGCAGGTATCAGGTAGCAAATTGCTATATGGGCCGCGCCGGTCTGATCAACAGCGGCGGTGCCTCCGGAAAAAATGACTTTGCGGAAGCGGTGGCCACTTCCGTTATCAATAAGCGCGCTGGTGGAATGGGTCTCATCTCAGGCCGTAAAGCGTTCCAACGGCCGATGAAGGATGGCATCGCTCTGCTCAACGCCATTCAGGATGTTTATTTGAACGCCGAAGTCACTGTCGCTTAACGATCTTGAGCTTTTCCGCGAATGTATTCGGCTTTTCCGAATACATTCTGCTTCCACGCTTAAGCGCAGATTTCTGAAGTCGACACCGCCGCTTCTTTACCAGCGGCCCCAGTCCCGCGTAGCGCCGTTGAAACGAGCGTCTTTTTAATAACCCGTTTAGCATAACTAAATCATGGTACTCTCCGATGCATTCGCTGAGCGCCTTGAAGTCGCTGATTCGATCGTCGAGCTCTCCGCGCGAAAGCTTTTTGAGCACGCAGAGATCATACCATAAGTCCTTCACCTGTTTCCGCCATGCGTGCAGCGATTCTCCAGATGGCCTCTTACGCGCCTGATGGAGCTTTTTGCGACCGCCCTTATAGGCCCTTCTGGCGCCGAGTTCGAGGTCCGTGCAGGTCAAATTGGCCAAATTCCAATGACCGATTCGCGTCATGGCGGCCCGCAATGGTTGCTGAAAACGGCGGCGAATTGATGCGAACGCTTCAAATTCCGAGCTCCGGCGGTCCATCAAATCTCGAACGAGAAACCGCACCGCCGGGACCGCATTCTTACCTCGTTTTTGAAGCTTTTTCGCCGTAAGCACGAGAACTTCCGCATCGCGCCCCGGTGAGAGCGCCCGGCCGACCTCGCGATAAAACTGATTCTCGCGATCAAAAGTTTCCTTTGGAATTGTCTCTCGAACCATGCGGAGCAATGCCCGTATTCGCTTAACGCTTTTCCGCGCTTCATGCAGGGCCGCAGGATGAATCGGCTCCTCTGTACGTATCAATTGCAGGATCGTTGCGGTCTGCTCCCGGGCCAGGCGCGCAATTCCCGCTGCAAGTTTTTCCTTTCTTTTCAGCCCAAAACCCATGGTCCAAGGTAGCAGATTTATTAGGGTTGGCCCGGTTTTGGCCGGGAAGGCTCGGCAAGGGCGTTTGACTTACTCCCCAAAACTCTGTATCAGTATTCCCAGCAGCCTAAACCGCGCTTCATCCAAAAGCCCGGTACGGGGGAACCAACTCCTCGCAAGAGGATGGGGCGAATGTCCATGGCAGACCATGGCACGGCCACTTTCAAGGCCGAGCCCGTCAGCTAACCTCGTCGGCATTTGGAAGGGCGATCTTCAAGGCTGTCAGGCAGCCTGCGATTTCCCGGTGATTGCTTAGAGACGATTGCATTGCCTGTTACAGGTGAAGAATTGAATATTCGATTGTATAATGACGAAAATCCGGGCTGCCAATGGGCCCAACATGGAGGAAATTCGTTTAAATGAGCAGTGCTAAAACGGCCGCTCCAGAAGAGTGGTCGAAGCCCGCTGTGTGTTGTACCATTCGTGACCGCAAGTACTTGTACGGTCTAACGGTCGGCGCCCTCGGCGTGGTTTATGGCGATATCGGAACCAGTCCTCTCTACGCTTTGCGCGAATGCTTCCATGGAACACATTCCATCCAGCCCACCCCCGAAAACGTATTTGGCGTTCTTTCCCTGGTATTCTGGTCGTTGATCACAATTGTCAGCATTAAATACCTCACTTTTATTATGCGCGCGGATAACCGCGGGGAAGGGGGAATTCTAGCACTCATGTCCCTGGCGGTTCCCCATAAAGGGGATCAGCACCAGACCCGTAAAACTACCATCCTGCTCGCGGTAGGGGTTTTTGGGGCTGCACTCCTGTATGGGGATGGAATTATCACTCCCGCTGTTACTGTCATGGGTGCGATAGAAGGTTTGGAAATAGCCCACCCGATTGGCCATAACACAATCCTGGTGATCACCGTTTGCATCCTGATCTTTCTATTTTCCTTTCAGCGTTTCGGTACCTGCAGAGTCGGCAAAGTCTTTGGTCCCATAATGCTCGTTTGGTTTTTCACCATCGCACTCCTGGGAACTTTGCAAATCTTCAAAGAACCGAGGATCATCGGCGCCATCAATCCTATCTACGGCATCGAATTTTTATTTCGAACAGGCTGGACCGGTTTTTTGGTCCTGGGTGCTGTATTCCTGGTGGTCACTGGAGGGGAAGCGCTTTACGCCGATCTGGGTCACTTCGGGAAGCAACCCATTCGGCTGGCCTGGTTTGCCGTCGTGCTTCCAGCCTTGTTCCTGAATTATCTCGGCCAGGGCGCTCTCATCTTATCTGATCCTGCCGCCGTTGTGAATCCGTTCTACCATTTGGCCCCGACCTATTTGGTCTTGCCGCTGGTCATTTTGGCGACTCTCGCCAGTGTAATTGCCTCTCAGGCTCTAATTTCAGGAGCTTTTTCCCTGACGATGCAAGCGGTTCAACTTGGTTATATACCGCGGCTGCGCATTGATCACACCAGCTCCGATGAGCGCGGGCAAATTTACATTCCACACCTCAATTGGACTTTGATGCTGGCATGTATTGGGCTTGTCCTCGGTTTCGGCAGCTCCAGCAATCTGGCCGCTGCGTACGGAGTGGCAGTAACATTGACGATGATCATCACTACCATTCTGTTCGATTTTGCCGCTCGCGAATTGTGGCACTGGAAACGTCTCCCCACAATGCTGCTTTGCTCAGGCTTTCTGATCATCGAGCTCGCCTTTTGCGCAGCCAACATGATGAAAATCGCTTACGGAGGATGGTTTCCTCTGCTGGTCGGAGTCATCATCTATACCTTGATGACTACCTGGAAAACCGGGCGGAAAATTCTCGGAGATCGGTTGCGGGCAAGCTCTCTTCCGTTGCAGATGTTTTTGGACGATGTTTTGGCGCGTCCTCCGCATCGTGTCAGTGGAACGGCTATTTTTCTTTCCGGTAATTCGGAGGGAACTCCGCTCGCGCTCCTGCATAATCTCAAGCACAACAAGGTGCTTCACGAACGCATCGTTTTGCTCACCATTGAAACGCAGGAGATTCCACACGTGAGTCCGGAAGATCGGGTGGGCGTTGAAAATTTACGTCCCGGCGTATTTCGTGTCCGGGGCCGATACGGATTCATGGAAGAACCGGGCATTCCCGATTTGTTGCGCTCGTGTGCTTTGCACGGCTTGGATCTCGTGCCCGAAAAAACTACTTTCTTTCTAAGTCGCGAAACAATCATCCCCACAAAGATGCCGGGAATGGCGCTGTGGCGGGAAAAGTTGTTTGCCTATATGGCCCGTAACGCCCAGCGCGCGACGGCTTATTTCAAACTTCCCGCCAATCGGGTCGTCGAACTGGGAATGCAGGTCGAGATGTAATCGATCCAGACTATTGAATATCGGCAGCGGAACACGACACCTCTGCGCCATTGCTCGGGTAATTGTTATATTTGAGCCAGAAATTTTTTACCGAAATCATCATCTGCAAAAGTTCTGGAGGGCTCGAAGGCTTGACCAGATACGCATTCGCTCCCTTTCGATACGCTTCGTCAATGTCACGCCGCTCCCGGGACGTCGTCAATACCAGTACGACTAATTCCCGCAAATGTTCCTGGCTGCGCAGCCATTCCAGCACTTGATGCCCACTGAGATGAGGCAGTTTCAAATCCAGAAAAGCCAGGCAGGGTATTTGGAATTTGGTTCGATCTGCAAACGGATGGTTTCCCTCCAAATAATCGATCGCCTCCTGCCCATCCCTCGCCACTGAAAGTGGATTTTCGATTCCCGCTGCTTTCAAAGCGCGGCGCATAAAAAAGACATCGTCTTCATTGTCTTCGATTAATAAAATCGCATGGTTTTGATTCATAATATTACGCGGCAGCCAGTTGGATCCAGAACTTGCTCCCTGCCCCTGGTTCCGATTGCACACCCACACTTCCTCCCATTCTTTCAACGGCTTTCTTTACGATCGCGAGCCCGATGCCGGTGCCTTCGTAACCCGCCGTATGCGGTCCTCGCTCGAACATTGAGAAAATCCGCTTCTGGTGCGCCGGTGGAATTCCGATGCCGTTGTCATGTATGTAGATGAGCACATCTGAATCGATCGATTCAGTCCAAATACTGACGTGAGGGGAAGTTCCTGGGCTCACGAATTTGACCGCGTTGGTCAAAAGGTTTGAAATACATTGGGTCAACGAGCCCGTGTGACCGGCCACTGGCAACAGTGGAGTGCGAATCTCCACTTCCGCGCGCGGTGCTTGCAACGCCGGATATTGTTGCACTATGTCATACACGAGTGGTTCGAGACTCACTCGCGATACTTCGATATCGCCGCGGGTGAACCTGCTATAGGTGAGCACATCTTGAATGAGCCGGTCCAGGCGTTCGGAGGCTGTGAGAATTCGCCGTATATACTCACGCGCTTTTTCGTCCATTCCTTCGCTGAAATCTTCAATCAGGACGTGCGAGTAGCCCTGCATCGCGCGTAACGGCGCTCGTAAATCATGGGAAACGCTGTAGGAAAAAGCTTCAAGTTCAGATATCGTTTCTTCCAGCTTTTGCGTCCGCTCAGTCACTCTCTGCTCCAGGGTTTCCATCAAACTGCGTGTTTGATACTGACGTCGTCGCGCCCGAAGGCTCACCTGCACGGTGCTGATCAAGGTGATCGCGCGAAAAGGTCTTTCCACAAGTGTAATATTTCCGCTCGATCCAAATGCATTGAAAACTCGGAGGCTTGCCTGAGTGGTTTCCCCGCCGCTGGTGATAAGAATGAGCGGAATGTCCGACCACGCTGGCTGTTCGTTTAGAAAAGTGAGTAACACGGCCATGGAGTTCGCCCTCAATGCTTCTTCGGCGATCAGCAACGCGCCTGCCCCAAACCTTGCATTCGCGCATAAATCCGTTAGATCATCGCACACCCTGCTTTCAAATTCATGATGTTTCAGGATCGCTCCGGCGTTTTTCGAATCGCTTCCGATCGGAGCGAGAATGAGGATCCTTTCTTCGGCATTATGCGGAGGCGCTTCAATTTAGTTACCCAGCTAAAGTTTTTTTCCCCCCTCCCCTGAAAAACAGGAACTCCGGTTAATACTCCCCGGAACTCTGTCAACGGTTGCCCCACGCTGATTCCGTGATTATCCATTTTTAACTCCCGGATTGAATCCTCATGCACTCCGCTACGTTTCTTGATCACAGAAAGTGCTTTTTTCACTCGCCCATCCGCTTCGAAAAATCGCAGTAAGACTACTGTGTCTGCCAGATAGGTCACATCAACCGGTGACTGCATGGTCCCAATCAGACCATGCTGGGCTACAGTCATAATGGAGATCACTCCACGCTGGCTGAGGAAAGTGAGCAACTCGTGGAGATGCAAGCTGAGAAATCTCTCGTCGGGCATTGCGTTCAGATATCCATTATGACTATCG
>JAQGOX010000731.1 GCA_028293365.1 Verrucomicrobiales bacterium
AACTCGCTCGTGAATAGGTTTGGTGCGCGCGCCTTCCTTTCTCCGATCGAGCGCGCTTTTATTGACGATCCGAGTCCAACTCAACACGTCCGGGTCCAGTTTGCCTGGCGATACGAATGTCTTTGGATTTTACTTTGGGCTCTCGGATACGTCGAAACTCTGGAGCGGCCCGATAAGATATGCGATGTACCAAAGGCCGTTAGGCATCTGCGGAACCGATGCACAGCAGAATTCATCTGCAATTCCCGGCTAAGGTCGATCGCAGAACTACTGGACGAAGCAGATCTGATTTATCGCTATCATTGGGCGGTAGCGGAAGGACGACTAAAGGAGCGACCGGGACCTGCAGGACTTGAACCCGACGTCGTCCAGGAACGCCATCACGCTTTAAACTGGCTGATTGGCCACCTTGATCAGGAATGGGACAAAATCTCGACGGATACTTGAGCCGTTAAAAAGGATTTTACCAGGTGCGCCACTTCCGCTGGTCGTTGTGGCCCTAACTATTACTTTTCGTCCCTAAAGGACTTCAAATTCGGCTCGCTTGGCTCGGGAGTTTCTTTACCTGGCGCTTTCCGATTACTTCCAATTTAATCAGCAAATTTGGGAGCGTCCGAAAAAGACAGCTCGGAGATCTCAGGCAGTGACGATCTCGAATACAGCGAAGACAGCAAAGCCTCGAGGGTATGAAGGCGTCGGGCAGCGCGTGCGAATGGCAGACTGGCTTGGATAATTTTCACACGCGCTTTCCTTCCGTAGTCGCTGCGGCTTGTCCCAGCGACAAAGCCGCGATCCGCCGAGCCATTAGGCGGCTGACGCCGCCGATTTGAAGGATCGCTGCAAGATTACACTCCCCATGCTCGCTATGACCAGTCGGGACTCAAGACGAATCACATTCACCAGGCTCTCGAGGAACTCCTGTTTACCGGTGGTTCCCTCAACGCCAAACTCCTGGGCGCCGCGTGCAAGTTAAAACAGGATAATTTGAGATCCGAAATTTCAAAAAAAACGCATGGGTAGATGCGAGGGTTTGTCCAAAAGCTCTGCAATCTGCTTCCGCCCGGTTCAGGTGGCCGATATAATCTCCCCATAATGCTGATGAAAAAATGGCTAATTACGGCCGGTATCCTCCTCATCTCGTCCCTCGCCATTCAGGCTGAGGAACCCAAATCGCCGCCGCTGATCGATCTATTTATGGGAGGCACGGAGGGATTTTCGGCGTTTCGGATTCCCGCATTGGTTACTACGTCGCAAGGGACTCTGCTGGCCTTCGCCGAAGGCCGGGCAAGCCTGCACGATCATGCCGAAAACAAGATAGTGCTCAAACGAAGCGATGACGGCGGGAAAACCTGGGGCCCACTTCATATCATCGCGGAAGATGGGTCAAATGCGTTGAATAATCCGACAGCGGTGGCACTAAGGAAGCCAAATCGCGTGATCCTGATCTACCAGCGTTACCCCAAGGGCTTCGACGAGCACAATGCGGAGCCGGGTGTTGACGGTCCGCACGTCTGCCGAACCTTCAAGATCTTTAGCGATAATAATGGGTTGAAATGGTCGCCGCCTGTCGAGATCACTGCTCAGGTAAAGCGTCCCACCGAAGTAACCAGCACCGCCTCCGGCCCCGGACGTGGAATCGTTTTGACGCGCGGAAAACATCGAGGACGCATTTTAATTCCATTTAATCAAGGTCCGTACGGGCGTTGGAAAGTTTACGCCGTATTCAGCGATGATGGCGGTGAATCATGGCATTATGGTGAAACGGCTCCTGAAGGGAGCGCAGGGTTCGCGAATGAGGTTCAATTTGTAGAACGGAGTAATGGGGATGTGATGTTGAATGCACGCAACGAACGCGGGGACAAATACCGAAAAACCTCCGTCAGCACGGACTGCGGTGAGACGTGGTCCCCCACTCAATTAGACAAAACTCTGATCGAACCGGGATGCCAGGCAGGGCTTCTTCAGCTCGAATACGGAAGTGCTTACCCGGGTGATTTCTTCATATTCTGCAATCCTGCTTCGCAAACCCAACGCACAAACGGCACCATCCGCTTGAGTTTTGACCAAGGCGAAACCTGGCCGATCGCGAAAGTACTCTATCCAGGAAGCTTTAGTTACAGTTGCCTTACACCTATTTCGGGGAACGTAGTCGGCTGCCTTTTTGAACGAGACGGAATGAAAAAAATCTCGTTCGCACGATTCTCAGTGGAGTGGATTCGAGGAAGGGCAGACAAATAGTTACAGACTTAGGCGGTTCTCCACACATGACGGTAATTCCGAAAGCGCTTGGCGCGCGACCGGGCTTTCATTGCGGAGGACGTTCCGGTAGAGAACTTAGCGACGGACGAGCGGATGCGCTATGGTCTCAGTGCCCCTTCTCGCCAATCCGCGCGGCGGCGGCGGGATCAATCACATTCAGCGCGCTGTCCGCATTGTAGCGCTTGTCAGCGTCCGGGTGGTTAAGATAGATCTCGATCGCAGGGACGGCCGAGGCGGCCTGCGCGCCGTACGCGCGCAGAACAGTCATGGCCGGAGATGAGTAGTTCCATTCCTTCCGATTACCCGTCAAGAACTCCACCATCGCCGGGATAACAAGGTCCGGTTTACCATGGATGTCTCGCAGAGCGTCCATGGTCGCAAGGATGGGAAGCCCATAATTTCGTTCGTCGAGCAAGGGTAGAAGAGCGGGTATTGCCACCTCTGCGTCAGGCCCGATATGGCCCAAGCAACGTGCCGCAGTGCAGCGGACGCCGCGGTCGTCGTTCCGGAGCAAAGAAATCAGCTCGGGGATTGCTGGTTTCCCGATAGAACCTAGAATTGAGAAGCCCCAGTCTGCGCGGTTTCGAAGGTGTTCACCCCGCAGATCGAGTTTGATGAATGACTGTTTCCGCATCAGGAGAATGAACCGTTTGTAAGCCGAGGAATCCCGCGCCCGCACGCGCCATAACAATGAGGGAATGGCATTGGTGCCCATCTCCCTAATGGCTGCGAGCGCCTCTTCCCGGTGTTGCGCTCCCTGCGGTGAAGAGCGTCCGGGGCTGGTGGAGGCATCATAATACTGGTCCAGCCAGGCACCGAGCGTCTTCCCATGGCGCCATGGATCGCTCTGGCGCCAGCACCCCCAGACCAGCATCCCAAGCACGACGATGCCCAATAGTATGATCGCTGCACGTGACGACAGGCGCACGAAGGAAAGATTGGTTATTTCTGGGGCGGATGCCAAATAGATTCAACGATCCTGGCCTGGAGAATCAAACAGATGGAATCCAGGCCGTAAGAAGGAAGAAAGCTTCCCCAGTCCGCTCATAGGCGATAACTTTAGGATTTGGGTTTGGGCACCGAACGGAGCGCGGGTATGTGCGTCGAGCACTACCTTGGAAGCGCGTGCGAATGGCAGAGCGGCTTGGATAATTTTCACACTCTCTCCGTGCGCAGCCGCTGCGGCTTGTCTCGGCGACAAAGCCGCGATCCGCCGAGAATCCGGCCAGATTCCTTAAGTTAGCGCCTATGCCCTTCCCCCTCCTGCGTTCCGAAATGCGGGAGGGGAAGACGTTGGGATGTTGATACCATAGGCGTCACTTCCCACGTGAAACGTGGTAAACGCAGGTCCAACGTGAAACGTTGTAAAGTTGTGCCTCGCGGCGGAGGGATTTCGTCCCGTTGGGACTCCTAATTCGGCTCGCTTCGCTCGGGAATTTTTGCGTGGCGCTTTGTGAATTCTTCCAGTTTTGATTGGTAATTTTCGGAGTGTCCTGGCAATCGGTCGTTTTCACCGAATCGGTTGTCCCGCCGCAAATCCGAGGATCGAGGTTGAGCGGCTGGACTGCGGGAGGGACAAAAAAGACAAAAGAAACCCAAGGGACCGAAGCGTTATGGCTGCTGCCGGGTTCTTACTCCCGGCTAGCATAACGACGGCGGTCCGAATATTGAAAATAACGACGCTGCTTGGACCAAGAAACCTCCACCGGTGGTCGGTCATGGAAAGCTGGACCAGAATATTGCAGTCGAGGCCGATCATTCACGCGAGAACATTTCGTCAGCAAGTTCGGCCTAGCTATTAACTTCTGCCGTTGGAACCTGTCGTTTGCAGTAATTCTTTGTGGTCTTTGCGATTAGAAACAGCGAAATGGCAAGCAAACCAAGTCCGAGTATTACTTCGACGGCAGAGCCGCCCCTCCTACTCAGTAATATCATCGTGACTCCTGACAGAGCCAGACTGCCAAAGATCAACCAGATGCCGAGCACTACGATGAAGCGTCGGGGTTGCTCAGTTGCTTTGCGATAAACATGGCCTTCGGCAAACAAGGACTCAAATGGGCCCGTGGCCGCGTAGGATGTCAGAGGCGCTCCACATTCGCGACAGAAGGTATTACCAGGTCGGTTGCCTGCCAGACATTGGGTGCAAAGTTCCTGCTCTTTACACTCCTGAGTGGTTTCCGACTTTGGGTTGGCGTCCGCGCTCATGACTAACTATTAACATAGGGAGCGGGGTTCGTATATTGAAACAGGCGGGAGTTACCTCAATTATTTTGCCGGGAAGCGAACTTTTTGTTCGCCCATTCGATGAAATACTTCATGTTGGATCGGTCTTCGTGTCCGCCATCATGTTGCCGCCAGGCAAGTTCACCTTCAAGAAGCCCGGTGTTTACCGCGGGCATTTTAGCCACGCGATAGTCTTCTTTTTCGCCAATATCTTTGGCGCCGAGCAGGCGGAAGACGGGACTAGCAGCAACGGTCGCCATGTAACTTCCTTGTTGATCCAGCCAATTGGCGTCACCACGGGCGGGTATCCCATAACTAATGAAGGTCAATCGAGGCGCGCATAGCGCAATCAATTCGTGCGCGTCGACAGGGATATCACCAGCATTCCTGCTGCCGAAGGAGGATTCAGCCGCGCCATATTTCAAAAAGTTTCCCGCCATCCAATGGTATTCGCCGGAACCAGTGAGACTTTCGACTGCCTCCCCGAAATTGCGGCGATGAAGTTTCGCGCCGCCTTCACCGGAGGACCCAACCAGAACGACGGCAAATCGAGGCTCGAAAGCCATCGCGACCAGCGCGGCTTTTCCAAAACGAGAGACACCCTCAATTCCGATTTTTTTGGCATCGACCGCAGGATCGGTCTCCAGATAGTCGATCCCTCGAGCCGCGCCCCATGCCCACGCCCGAAGCGAACCCCAATCATCTGGTTTGCGGAACTGTCCTTTGTTAACCAAGCCGATAATTCCTTTAGTCAATCCAGCGCCGTTATCGGCCTGGATGCTTCCGGGAATAATCGTCGCGCAGCCCCAATCTGCCGCGAGGAGTTGTTCGGTGGAGGGTGGATCCTTGAAGGGTCCGCCAAATTCCGGCGGACGATTCGTCGGGGCGGGAACGTTGGCGGGTCGCGGCATTCCAGTGCCACCGAAGCCGCCAATCATCATCAAGATCGGAACCGGACCTTTCGCGGCGGCTGGAGTTACCACCGTCATCCGAATATCGACGCTGACTTCAGGAAACGACGAATTGTCCACGTGACCGACAACCTGTTTGCCATTTGCAGACACGTTTCCGACGAGACCGTTGGAAATATTTGACACGACCGTCCAGGTAACTTTAGGGATCTGCGCGGGGAGACGGCCATACACTTCAGTTTCGAAATCTTTCACAATTTCGGGACGCCGTTGCTTCCACCACATTTCGGGTGTCGTGACCTTCTGCCCATTCTTTAACGTAAGTGGGTCGGGCAAATTGGGAAATGGATTGGCCCTCGCCGGATCATAATTTGCTTCATTTGTGGCGCCCGCGCGACCGCTTGGGCCTGGACGGAGCCGCACGATCCCCAACTGCTCCATCATATTCTTGTGGTCCTGGGCAGCGGTCCAATTTGTCGATGCGCCTGATGTAGAAATTCCTTCGGCGCCTTGCGCCAGAGACCCGGTCAAAACGAGCGCAAGGGACAAAGGCATGAACCAATGACGTGGTCGAGACGGGGAGGGTTTCATGCCGGCGATCATATTGATTAGGAGTTATTCTGCAAGATCCGGAGCGAGATCCACGTTGCAAAATGGCTGATTCGCGGTTTGCACCCAACAGCACCCTGGCATCTCTGGAAATTGGGGTGGGAATTTAGGTGCGCTCAATGATTGCGGAGCCGCCCATTGATCCAGAATTTCGGGCACATATCAATTGGAAGTGGACGTGGGGGCATGCTGGTACCCGCTGGTTTTCGCGCTTGCTGCGCCTCGCAGAGGCGCGGTCCGGGGCCAAAGGACATTCGTCCATTGCCAGAAGCGCCTTAGGCTATCCCCTGCCAACAAATGGCATCTTTGTCGCGAGCACCGTGAGGGAAGCCACATTGGCATTCAGGGGAAGACTCGCCATGTAAACTACGGCACGCGCCACGTGGTCGACGTCGATGGTCGGCTCGACCGCGATATTACCGTCTG
>JAQGOX010000779.1 GCA_028293365.1 Verrucomicrobiales bacterium
GGAGCGGCAACGTCATTAAAACTGGGCGACGACAACACATGCGCCGCACTTGAGGCCTTTCCCGTATCCGTTTGCTCTTCCGGCTTCGCATCGGCCAGTTTCATGTCTCCCGAATCAGTGTCACGCGCCAGTTTCCACGAGTTCGTGGCGTTGGTGCTCGTAACGGAAACCGAACGAATACGATCGATTTTAAAGAAGTCTTTGTTCAACCACGATTCCGGCTTTGATTCGACGTTTGAAAGCGCGTCGGATAGCAGCCAAACTTTCGGCGGGTTGGATTCCGTCATGACATAGCGGCCGGCCGGAAAATCGCCTCCACCGAATTGGGAGCCGCCCGGTGACTCTTTGGAATATTTTTTTCCAAGAGTGACTGATTGAATTGGTTTGCCGGATTTATCCTTAAACTGCAGCAGGGTGCCTGCATTCGTGCCGGTTCCGCCCAGTTCCAATCGCCCCAATTGCGACGCGCCCACGGTCACGCTCTGAACTGTTTTAATATCGGCAAATTTGCGAACCAATTCCGAAATTTCGGAGAAGTTCGCGGGATAGTTATAGCGCTCACGCACTTTCCAGGCGTCGTCCTGTTTGACGAGATTCAACTCGCTCTTCGGATCTTTGATTGTGACCTGTGCGACATCGTTGATGGGAAAAGTCGGGAGTAGTTTTTGCCCGGCTTGCACATCGGATGTGCGATAGGATTCCTGTTGTTTTGTGGCAAAATGCCAGCCGAGGCCACCAATTACGATGCCCGCCAGCAGCAGCGTGATGAGTTGTTTGCGGTTCATTTTGCGGCAGTTTTTTTCCGTTTCAACACTGCGAGCGAGATGCCCGATAGCGCAACCAGCAAAGGCATGGCTGCGATGTTTACCCATTTCAGTGTATTTTCCATCGAATCGATTTCGCGACGCAGGTTTTTCCGTTCCTGTTTCAATTGCTTCTTCACTTCGACCTGTTTTTGCTGAACTTTTTGAATTTCCTGCTGTTGTTCAGGCGACATGATGAAACGTTGCGTCGTCTCCTTGTTTTTTTGCAATTCATTTAGCCGGGTCTGTGCCTCCGCGACACTTTTTTCGAGTTCCTTGATCTTCGCCTGGAATCTCTGTTCCGCTTCGGCTTTCATGCGATTTACGCGCGTGAATGGACGGTTCATCGTAGCGCGGCTGCGCACTGCGATCAGGTTGTTGTCGCCGCCCAACTGCTCAACCATATTCTGGATAAGATTTAAATTGCCATTGCGGGGATAGACGATTTTCTGACCAAAAATTTCCTGGACCTGTGCGGCAAACTGGTCGTAAAGCAGGTCCGCGTCGCCAACCAAAATCACCGCGGTATCTTTCGTCGATTCTTTCAACGAAGGACTATTATCGGTGGCCGGTTTGTCTTTTCCTGCGTCATCTTTGGCCTCAGGCGCATCTTTTGGTTTTCCCTCTGGAAATGCCGTTTTGAATTTTCCAGTGAGCCGGATTGCGAGCGATAATGGTTTTCCACCAGGAACGAAGTCTTTAACGATTTGTTCGCCGGAGAATTCGGCCATGAATTTTTCGACCGGCTGCGATTGAGCGGTCGTTTTCAAAAGGACGGTTTCGGTCAGGCCGACCGCGGGCGTTCCACTAAAGGTGCCGGAGAATGGAATCAGCAAACTGTCGATTTGGCTGGTGACGACGTCGTTTGTATTGACTCCTTCAGAGGTTACGGAAAGCACTGCGGGCGCCGACTCAGGCCGTTGGCCCCGGTTGATACGGGTCTGGAAAACTGTGTCCGCGACGACTTTGTTTTGATCGAAATCAATTCCCCATGCTTTTAATAGCTTGTCCAACGTCGAACCGCCTACCGCCGCAGCTTGCATTGGATTCATTTGCGGGTTGCTTCTGCTATCCACCACGGACAGCGGGTCAAGAAACGCAATCAGTTTCCCGCCTCGCAAAACGAACTGATCGAGCGCGTACTGTGCCTTGTCCGTAATGCCTTTTGGATGCACGACCACAAGGACTTTAATGTCGTCATCGATTTTGTCGGTCGTCATTTGGACCTCTTTGACGGTGAAGTCGCGCTTTAGTTCGTTCACGAAAACCCAGGGATCCTGACGTCCGCCTTGTCCCATGCGCATTGCCATCGGATTCATTTCGCCGAAGACTGGCAACGCACTCATGACACCAATTACCTGCTTGTCGGTCGTAGCGACGTTCGCAATCGCCCGTGTAATATCATATTCAAGCAAGCGTTCACGGCGTGGATCAAGGAAGGGCAGGGCGGTCTTGGAATCAAGCATGTTAAACGCCAGACCCATATAAACCTTATCGCCCATATTCAGGGCCTGTCCTTCAACGCCATCAAGGTTTGCGGAATCTTCGGCGTCCGAATCGGGTTGCGGATCGAACTTCTTGATCAGAATGTTCTTCGGTGAGATTTTTTTGTATTCCTCAAGCAAATCTTCCACGCGTTGGGCGTAGGTCTTGAGCTCGACGGGCATGTCCTTGCCCTGTGTGCAATAAAAACGGATCTCTACCGGCGTATCCAGTTTCTTCACGATGGCCTTGGTTCCGGAGGAAAGCGTGTATAGCTTTTCCGAAGTAAGGTCGATGCGTTCGGACGCCACGTGCGAGATGACGTAGATGGCGATCATGATAAAAAGCATCACGATCACGCCCACTACCGAAAAGAGAAAATTCTCCAGATTACTTTTCTTTGCAGTCATAAGTGCCTTTCGAGAAATTAGCCAGCGCGGTGGCTGCGGATGATAACGCTCGTGGTAAACAGCGAAAAGAATATCACCGCGAGAAAGAAAACAAGGTCCCTCGAATCAATAACTCCTCTTTGAAATCCTTCAAAATGGGTCATTACACTGAAAGCGGCAATCGCTTCGATAAGACGTGGAAAGCTGTCTGAAAACTGATCCAGCAATCGTGTCACCGGGGGCCAGCCGGCCAGGATCAAAAAGAGACAGGTGACCACGGACAAAATAAAACTGACTACCTGGTTGCGGGTCAACGCTGAAGTCATGCAACTTATTGCAAGGTAACTACCGGCCAACAAAAGGCTTCCAATATACCCCGCGAAAATCACACCGTTGTCCGGATGGCCCAGGTAATTGACCGTAATAAGGATTGGAAATGTTAAAACAAGTGCAAGCGCCAGGAACAGCCAGGATGCCAGGAATTTTCCTACAATTGCCTCCCATGCGGCGATCGGCATTGTCAGTAATAATTCCATCGTGCCCAGCCGGCGTTCTTCGGACCACAAACGCATTCCTACAGCAGGAACCAGGAATAGATACAACCACGGATGCCAGAGAAAGAACGAAACCAAAGAGGCTTCTCCCCGTTCAAAAAATCCGCCCGCCATGAAGGTGAAGAAACCTGTTAAAAGAAGAAAGATAACGATAAAAACATAAGCTACAGGCGAGGCGAAATAGCCTGAGAGTTCACGCTTGGCGATCGTTTTAATATGGCTCACTGAGTTCATTTCGTTGCCTCCTTCACGGTTTCGGGCAGCGTAATACTGCGAAATACTTCATCCAACCGGCCTTCTTCTGTGTGTAATTCTTCAATTTGGAATTTTTCCCGGATTGCGAGTTCACCCACGCTCCTCGCCAGTTCTCCATCCACCGCCGACGTCTGCGGAAACACGCGCGCCTGCACGCGAAATTTGTCTTCGTCCACTACAACCGTTTTTCGGACCGTAGGCAACTGTGATAGCTTTTGCTTAAGATCAGCGCCGCTGATGCCGCCCACTCGCAGAATGACAGCTCCCGAGATATCCGAGCGGTGTTTAAGTTGTTGTGGGGTGCCGTTGGCGACGATTTGACCGCGATCGATTATAATCGCACGCGAACAGGCCGCTTCCACTTCTTCAAGAATGTGCGTGGAGAAAATAATCGCTTTCTTTTCGCCCATCCGCTTGATGAGCGTGCGCACTTCATGTTTCTGATTTGGATCAAGGCCATCGGTCGGCTCATCCAGAATCAGCACATCTGGGTCATGAATGATCGACTGAGCGAAGCAAGTGCGGTGACGGAACCCTTTGGAGAGCGTATCGATGCTTTGATGAATGACTCCCTCCAAAAAGCACATTTCAATCGCGCGGTGGACCGCCCTTTTCTTGGCATCCCCGGCCAGGCCGCGCAATTCTGCTGAAAATCCAAGGAAACCCGAAACCGTCATGTCCGTATAGGCCGGAGCATTTTCCGGAAGGTATCCGATCAGCCTTTTTGCGGGAATCGGATTTTGAACCATATCAAATCCACCGACTGTTATCGATCCGGCGGTTGGCGGGATAAATCCGGTAATCATCCGCATGCTGGTTGATTTGCCCGCGCCATTCGGCCCGAGAAAACCAAGTACTTCTCCCCGTTCAACTGAAAAAGAAATCGCGTTCACCGCGAGTTTCTCTCCGAAAGCTTTTGTCAAGTTATCGACTCTAATCATTCAACGTCTCCGATTCTGGCCCTTCATTCCCATCTGCTGGCCAAACAGTCGCAGTTTTTCCACTCAAATACTACGAATGCGTATTGGTTTTTATTCGATACGCCACTACATACACTATGTGTCAAGCCGCTTTCACGAAAAAACTCAAATTTAAGCATTAAAAAAGGGGAATAGCCGAGCTATTCCCCTTTCAAAAGGTTGATGGTTTTTACTTCTTGCCCGCGCGCCAATTTGCCCAGCGTGTCTTTGCCGCAGCCGCAATTTTCGCTTTCGCTTCAGGTGACATTTGTCGTCGACCGGATGCGCCGCCGCTGGCCGGGCCTTTGGTGGCGAGCGCTGGCCGCCCCCGCTGCCGCGGCTCGGACGGTACAAATCCGGAAGGCAAGCCGAAACGGCCCCCTTCATTTAAGAATTTCGGATTCTTTCCGTACAAAATAACCCCAAGCGAATTCATGGGATCATTCGTCGCGAATTTATAACCGAGGTCCTGCACCCCTTTCAGGATATCATCCTTCGAAAGAGATCCCGATTTAACAACTTCGATGACGGCGTCGCGCAACGAAATGGCGTTGCGATTACGGGTTCCACCGGAGCGAGGTCCGACTCGTCCGTCGGCTGTGAACCCGGCCATTTGGCCCAGGGCCTGATTTATTTCGCGCAACCGCTGTTCGATTTGGGTTTTTTCCTGCAGGATGGCGTCCCGCAAGCTAACATACTGCCTAAGGTTGTCATGTTTCATAGAGTCCCACTATGAGAATAGACTTTGAAAAGCGCAAGCGCTGTTTTTCTAAATCGAGCGGTAAAACTCAGTAATGCTACTTAGCTGGACGACAACATCGCTTGGGGTACTGCCTGTCTAAGCGCCGGAATTTGCGAATTGTGACAGCTTTTTTGGGCCTCAACGGACCTAGCGGGAGCCCTAGGGCTATTTGGTCATTTTTTCGATGGAGCTTTCATTTCTAGCAGAAAAAGGGAGCGTGAAATGTCGAGCGGAGTCACTTTTTGAATACAACCCTATCCCACCACTCGGCTTACGCAGCTACCACCCATCACGGAGGAAATCCGATACTCAGCTTCACGGCTGAATATTCAGGGTGAATTGAGCCATTCCTCTGTCGAATTATTAGCGCCGGCTCAATCCAGGTCTGTTGACGGAACCATTCAGGCAGATCACTCGAGCGCATCATGAGAAAGACCGAAAGCAAGGGCGGTTGCCCTTCCCGAAGGATTACGGGACGTTGTCGAACGATCACCAGGCCCGCTGCGGCGGCTGCAGAAATCGCGCGGTCAATTTGACCGTCGGGCAAGGGGAATACGGACGCAAATACACCCCCGGCAGCGAGATGTGCAGCGGCGCTTAGACAGTAATCTGATATGTTTCCCCGCAATTCGAATCGGCAGGCGATTTTTTGCGGGTGATCTCCCTCTATCCCACTTCCGGTCGGAAAATATGGGGGGCTGCCCAGCACGAGGTCAAAATATTCTTTCGGTGCCAGTGATACCGGATCTCTAAAATCTCCATGCCGGATTTCGTAGCGCTCCCCCAATTGATTGTATTTAGCCGATGCTGTCGCGAGCGCTACGCTTTCGGCTTGCGCCTCAATGGTCACAAACCTCGCTCCTGGAAGCCGCCAGGCCGCGATCATTCCCACCGACCCAATCCCGCTTCCAAGATCCAAAACCGTAGCTGCTCGCGGGGACCACGATGTGCCGTACCAGGCCACTAGGAGGTCATCCGTGGAAAAGCGATGTCCCTTTCTGAGCTGGAACAGACGATAATC
>JAQGOX010000797.1 GCA_028293365.1 Verrucomicrobiales bacterium
GAGTCGGTCCAGTTGCCGTCCACGTCACCGTAGTAAACGTCCGCGGGACAAGCCCCTTGATGCTCCTTATGCTGATCAGCATTGTAGTCACCTGAATAGGGTACTGGGACATGGCCGAACAGAAATACTGATTTTACGTTCGCGGGATCGGCGTAGTAATCATTGCGAATCAGATTCTTCACGGAAACCACACTGTCATTCCTTGAAACATCATGTCGAATGACCCCCCAGCCGTCGCCAATGAGGTCCTGTTGCATGCGGGTTAGCTCTGTCGCCAACTGCGCTGCATAGGTGTTATCTACGATCAGAAGCACCTTGCCGCGGTACTCGGTGACCGGTGCTTCAATGCCCGCGTAAAGATATCCAGTGCCTTGGTAACCCGCGCTGGTTGTCTTGATGACTGAGTATTCGAATGCGGAGCCGACCGCGACATTATTGTCCGCATAGCTGGTCGATCCACCTCCAACGGAACCGATCGTGTTCCAACTGGTGGCATTGAATGCTTTACGGGAAACGGTGTAACCGGTGGCATTACCATCCGCTTGCCATTGAAGCGTGATTCGGGCTGGAGAAGAACTGACACTGGCACTGACTTGCACAGCATAAAACGAGGGGTTCGTTTCAGCATGTGCTATTGTTAGGAATAAAAAGCTCCACAAACTGACCAGGGCAGAGCTAATGCGTTTAGGATTTTTCGCGTATTTGTCCATTACTTAATTTTCGGTTTGGCAGGACCCGTTTTGAGAACGCACCTGCATTTGTGACCAAACCAGAGGCCATGAATGGCGTACTGACTTGCGTTTTCATTCCCTCGGCGCATGGCAGATGGCCGGACAGAGCGCACATTTTATTCCCTGAAATAAAATCGACGCAATCGAGAGAATGCCTTCGGCACGGTTTAGCAATGACCGTGCCATCACCACTTCGACAGAACGCAGCAAGGCTTTAATCCCTTTTCAACCCCTTGGAAATGCCGCGTCCCCCCTCAGTGACGCGTGGGTTTTAACCGGATAAAAAAATGAAGGGAAGGATTATTTTCAATTTCTTTTTAGGGGTTCGAGTCTCAGGCTTTGGCCTGATTTAGGGGCTTTGTCTCGGAAAAGGACACCTTCAGCCCATGATTAAGGCCGTTTCGCTTGGTCATGAAGCAGCGTTTAGTTTAAATATTCCCGCGCCGCATCACGTCTAAACATTTCGCCTTTTTCCCGAAATGGCGTGGACTCCAGAGTATTTTTTAACCATGATTAGCAACACTGTGAAACCCATTTTAACGCGCGGGAATGCGCACTCACGTGCGCGGTTTGCGGGAATATTTTGCCTCACTGTGATCCATCAGATCGCTTTTGCCTCTCTACCCGAGCCTTCCGCCAGAAAAATCATTTTTGAATCGGACATCCAGCCTATCCTGGCTGAAAATTGTTACGAGTGTCATGGACCTAAAAAGCAAGAGGCTGGATTACGTTGGGATCAACGCAGTTCGGCGTTGCGTGGCGGGGAATCTGGCCAGGCGGTCCTTCCCGGGAACAGCGCTTCAAGTCTAATGGTACTGGCTGTGGCCGGTCTTAAGGAGGACCTCGATCGCATGCCCAAAAAAAAGGAGCCGCTTTCCACCGAAAAAATAGCGTTGTTGCGAGCGTGGATCGACCAGGGAGCTCTCTGGCCGGATTCGGCCGCCGGAGAGCTCAAGGACCCACGCGATCATTGGGCCTTCAAAGCACCACTGCGTCCGAAGTTGGGAAAAACCCACAACAGCACTTGGGCTCGCAATCCGATCGACACCTTTATTCTGGCGAAGCTGGAAAAGGAAAATCTTCAACCCTCACCGGAAGCGGATAAAGCGACCTTGCTGCGGCGGCTCTACCTCGATCTCATCGGCCTGCCGCCAACTCCACAGGAGGTGGATGCTTTCATTTTGGACAATTCTCCCGACGCCTGGTCCCGGCGCGTCGATAAATTGCTGGCGTCCGAGCATTACGGCGAACGCTGGGGTCGTCATTGGCTCGACGCGGCCCGCTATGCCGATTCGGACGGCTTCGAAAAAGACAAACCACGCTTTATTTGGAATTACCGTGACTGGGTGATTAACGCATTTAATCGAAACCTGCCCTACGACCAATTTGTCATTGAGCAACTGGCGGGCGATGAATTACCCACTCCGTCACAGGCACAATTGGTCGCCACCGGTTTCCTGCGCAACTCAATGTTGAACGAGGAAGGCGGCGTCGATCCCGAACAATTTCGCATGGATTCGATGTTCGATCGGATGGACGCCATTGGCAAAAGTGTGCTCGGTTTAACCATTCAATGTGCGCAATGCCATACCCACAAATTTGATCCGATCACGCACGAGGATTACTACAGGATGTTTGCATTCCTCAATAACGATCATGAAGCCTCCATGGTTGCTTATGATGCGCAGGAGCAAATGAAAGTCGCCGACCTGCAACGACAGATCAACGATCTGGAAGAGGGACTGCGACACACCACGTCAGACTGGCAGGAACGCATGAATGCGTGGGAAAATTCCGTCCAGACAAATCAACCCGATTGGAATGTTGTCACCTGCATTCACACCGGAGACAATGGCGAGCGATTTTATTTTTATCCCGATGGCTCGATCCGCGCCGCAAGTTATGCTCCCACTCAATGGACTGCGGATTTCCGCGGTACAAATCATCTGGCGTCGATCGGCGCCTTCCGCCTGGAGCAGCTCATCGATCCCGACCTCCCTTGTAATGGTCCCGGGCGGTCGATCAAAGGAATGTCCGCATTGACCGAATTCGGCGTCGAGGCGACGGACGCGAAAAATCCCACGAACAAAATAGTAGTGAAGTTCGTTAAGGCGACCGCGGATTTCAGTAATCCCGAAAAAGAATTGGAGCCGGAATTCGATAATCGTTCCGGGAAAAAGCGCGTCTATGGCCCTGTCGAATTCGCCATCGATGGCAAGGACGATACAGCGTGGGGCATTGACGCCGGTCCTGGACAGCGCAATCAATCTCGCAAAGCCGTTTTCATTCCCGAGAAGCCGATCGAGTTTCCTGAGGGAACGATCCTTCATTTCCGGCTAAAGCAGAATCACGGCGGCTGGAATTCCGACGATAATCAAAATCATAACCTGGGCCGTTTTCGTTTAAGCGTATGCAGCGCCACCAACGCGGTCGCCGATCCTGTGCCGGACGGAGTTCGGGAAATTCTGAAAATACCGCGCGAGCAACGCAGTCCGAGGCAGGTTGCGACGGTGTTTAGTTATTGGCGAGGGACCGTTCCCGAGTTCAAGGATGTAAACGCGAAGATCGCCTTGTTGCGAAGAGAGTGGCCGGAAGGAGCGCCCACGTTGTCTTTGGTCGCGAGAGCGGGACGAGTGGCTGGAGACGAAAAGCGGGAGACATTTATGCTTAAGCGCGGCGACTGGCTCAAGCCCTCCAAAGCTGTCACCGCCGGGGTTCCGTCATTCCTGCATCCGCTCCCGCCAGGTGCCGATGGAAGCAGAATGACTTTCGCGAAATGGCTGGTGGACCGAAAATCTCCCACCACGGCCCGTGTCTTTGTGAACCGCGTTTGGCAAAATTATTTCGGGATTGGCCTGGTTGAAACTCCAGAGGATTTCGGGGTGCGTGCGCCTGATCCATCGCATCCGGAGTTGCTTGATTGGCTCGCGGTGGAGTTTATGGAACCCATCACTCCAGATAGTTCCACAGGCACCAGCCCAGTGCCGTGGGACGTCAAACATTTGCACCGTTTAATCGTTAACAGCGCGACATACCGCGAATCGTCGCATGTTTCTCCGGAGCTTTATGAAAGAGATCAATTCAATCGCCTGCTCGCTCGCGGCCCCCGCTTTCGGGTGGACGGTGAAATTGTTCGCGATGTCGCTCTGGCTGCGAGTGGACTATTAAATGAAAAAGTTGGTGGTCCCAGCGTAATGCCACCTGCCCCCGCCTTTCTATTTCAGCCCCCTGCCAGCTACGGCCCAAAGGTTTGGAAAGAAGAAACCGGGCCCGATCGCTACCGTCGTGCTGTCTACACCTTCAGATTTCGCTCCGTGCAATATCCGGCCCTCCAGGCATTCGATGCTCCGAACGGCGATTTTTCCTGCGTGCGGCGGCTGCGCTCCAATACACCTCTACAGGCTCTGACTTCTTTAAACGAAGTCGTGTTTATGGAATGTGCCCAGGCGCTCGCGCTGCACTCGCTGGAGCAGGGTAAAACGGATGAGGAGCGCATCACCTACGCATTCCGGCGTTGTGTCGGTCGCAAGCCTGAATCGGAAGAATTGAAGGAACTGCTAGCGCTCCTTCAAAAAGAGAAAACGCACATTGGCGAAGGGTGGGTCAATGTCGCGGAGCTAAGCACCGGAAAAAATGACCTTCCCAAAAAGCTTCCTCCCGGAACAAATCCGACTCAACTCGGCGCGTACACGGTCGTTTCGCGCGTTCTGTTAAATCTGGACGAAACGATTACCAAGGAATAACGATTTATGAACTGCCAATCACATCTATACCGCCATCAGGATCCGCGCAGTATTTCCCGGCGCTGGTTTTTTAAGGAGTGCGGTGTCGGTCTGGGTGCGATCGCTCTCCGGAGTCTGCTCATGGATTCAGGGGTTGCTGCTGCCCCCGCCGCGCTGGCCAACCCTTTAGCTCCGAAACAGCCGCATTTTTCGGCGAAAGCGAAAAATGTCATTTATCTGTTTATGGCCGGAGCTCCCAGCCATTTGGATTTGTTTGATAACAAGCCGGAGCTGACGAAATTCAATGGCACTCTACCGCCCGCGGAATTATTGAAAGGTTATCGCGCGGCGTTCATCGATCCAAATTCCAAGCTGCTCGGCACGAAATTCAAATTTTCGAAACACGGGCAGTCCGGTGCGGAGCTTTCGGAAATATTGCCCCATCTTGGCGAAGTCGCGGACGACATCGCCATCGTTAAATCAATGCACACTGATGCGTTTAATCACGCGCCGGCGCAAGTGATGATTCATACTGGGTCACAACAGTTTGGGAGGCCAAGCCTCGGCTCCTGGACGCTCTACGGCCTCGGTTCAGAAGCAAAAGATTTGCCCGGGTTCGTCGTCTTTAGTTCGGGAGCAAAGGGTCCCAGCGGCGGTGCTTCCAATTGGGGTTCCGGGTTTCTGCCTACCGTTTACAACGGGGTGATGTTCCGCGGCCAGGGTGATCCGATTCTCTATCTTTCCAATCCCAACGGCGTTGATAACGACATCCAACGCGATACTTTGGATTCGGTTCGGGCGTTGAATCAGCGGCATCTCGATGTGGTCGGCGATCCTGAGATTGCGACACGAATCAATTCCTTCGAAATGGCCTACAAAATGCAGGCGAGCGCGCCAGAATTGATGGATGTCTCGAGGGAACCGAAGCATATTCTCGAGATGTACGGTGTTGAACCAGGCAAGCCTTCGTTCGCTATGAATTGCCTCCTGGCCCGCCGTTTGGTCGAACGCGGTGTCCGTTTCGTTGAGCTATTTCACGAATCCTGGGATCAGCACGGCAATCTGAAGGCAGATTTGATCAAGAACTGTAAGAACACGGATCAGGCAGCCGCAGCTCTAGTGAAGGATTTGAAGCAACGCGGTTTGCTCAAGGATACACTGGTAGTTTGGGGCGGTGAATTCGGGCGCACACCCATGGTGCAAGGCGGAGACGATGGACGCGATCATCATCCCAACTGTTTCAGCATGTGGATGGCTGGCGGCGGTACAAAGCCGGGAGTGACCATTGGAGAGTCTGATGATTTCGGATTCAACGCCACAAAAGACAAAGTCCATGTGCATGACCTGAACGCGACCATTCTGCATCTCCTTGGATTCGACCACACCAAGCTGACCTACCGGTTTCAAGGCCGCGATTTTCGTCTCACCGATGTTCATGGTGAAGTAGTGGATAAGTTGATTGCGTAGGTGAAAAGAGTCGGATTTGAAAAGCCGTAACGCTTGTTTCCGGAGAGTTTCTACGCTAACGTTTCTGAAATGAGCCAAATTGACCTGGTTCTGGAGCAATTAAAACTATTGCCCGAAGCGAAAGTGCAGCGGGTGGTCGATTTTGTTCGGGGTTTGCAGGAGGATCAGCGTATCCATCGTCAGCGTGTGCTGGCGGAGACGGCGGGTTCTATGACTCCGGAGGAAGCGGACGAATTTCAAAGAACGATCGACGACCATTGCGAACGAATTGATCCAAATGATGCAGAGCGTTTTGATTGATACAAATATCGTAAGCGCTCATTTCAGGGGTGATCTGATCATTGAATCGCTACTCTTTTCTTTGCAGCACGATCTGGTTCTTGTTAGTCGCGATCACCATTTTGATCACTTGCAAAACTTGAAGAAAACGGTCTGGTAGATCGCGATGTTGACCGCTTTGCTTTTTAATGAGAGCTCTCTGTATCCACGCCCACTTTGATGATTATGAGTTTGTCGCCGCCGGTACATTCGAGCTACTGCGACAGCGTCATCCGGGCAATTTTCAAGGCCAGTTGATTGTTTGCACCGATGGAAAAGCAGGACATCACTTTCGCACTCGCGATGAAACCGGCCGCATGCGTCTTCACGAGCAACGGAAGTCAGCTGCCTTGGGGCATTACGAATTTGAGCAGCTTACCCTGCCGAGCGGCGAAATTCCTCGCGAAGGTTGTATTGATGTCGCTCCCCCTTTTCTCGCCGCACTCTGGAAAGCCATTCGTTCGTTTGAACCCGATTACATTTTCTGTCCCCCACTACCGAACGATCCCCTTGCCGGGGTCCATATCGATCATTGGGCCGTCGCCGAAGCTGTTCGTAAAGTCGCTTACATGATCAATGTTCCACATGCATTTACGCCCGAATATCCGGCGGACGAATCCAAATCGAATCCATGCAAAGTCCCCGTTATTTTAAATACCTATGACGGGTATATGTGTGGTGAAAACGCATTCGACCTGGCCATCGATGTTGAATCGGTCTTTTCGTTGGTGGCTGAGCAGTCATACTGCCATCAATCGCAAATATCCGAATGGCTACCCTGGGTGGCCCGGCATCAAATGTCCGCGCCGGGATCAATGTCAGAATGGTGTCAGACCTTAAGGAAGCGATTCGAACGACAAAACCGCGAATTTGGGATGCCGTTGACGCCGCTTTGCGAGTTTTTTTCTGTGACCGCCTGGGGCATGATTCCAACCCTCGCACAATTGGAACGCGATTTTCCAAAAAGTATTGCTCCGACGACTGTAGCTGACCGCCTGGGAATGCGCCTGACCCGCTGGCGTCGAGAAAATTGAGGTGCGAGAGAGAAATGCAACTCTCGCTTCGGACCGCGGTTTTGTCGCCAAGACAAATCCCCATTTAATTGCCATAACGAACCCCTGGCGGAAAGTTCGGAGCGGCTCAGGCGCTCGCCCCGGCGGGGTGACCGGACAATTTCGTCACGCCCGAGCGAACGGCCCAACGGTCCGTTCGCTACCTGCGCGTTCGAAAGGTAGGGCGCCGACCGCTGGGCGGCGCCCGCGGGCGTTACGGACGGGTGCGTAATAGTCGGGGATGTCGAGCGTATTTAAGCCCCATTTAATCGCCACAATGAACCCCTGACGCAAGTTCGGAGCGGCTCAGTGCGCTCGCCCCGGCGGGGTGATCGGATAATTTCGTTACGCCCGAGCGAACGGCCCAGCGGTCCGTTACGCTACCTGCGCGTTCGAAAGGTAGGGCGCCGACCGCTGGGCGGCGCCTGCGGACGTTATGGACGGGTGCGTAATAGTCGCGATGTCGAGCGCATTTAAGCCCGATTGATAGCCACAATGAACCCCTTGACGGAAGTTCGGAGCGGCTCAGTGCGCTCGCCCCGGCGGGGTGATCGGATAATTTCGTTACGCCCGAGCGAACGGCCCAGCGGTCCGTTCGCAACCTGCGCATTCGAAAGTGCCCGGCGGACATCCTCGGGGTCCATTGTGCAATGCGTCTTGAATCCTCTTCTTCGTCGCAGTATGCCTAATACCTTATGCGCGTTTTGATTGTAGGTTGCGGCTATGTAGGTTTGCCCCTCGGTTCGGCTCTCGTGCAGGAAGGGCATGAGGTATTTGGAATTCGCCGATCTTCCGAGGCAAATGACGCCCTCGCGAACGAAGGAGTAACTCCCTTGAATTTGGATGTTACCAATCCGTCGGAGCTGCAATCCCTGCCACTGCCTTTTGATTGGGTTATCAATACGATTTCATCAACCAAAGGGGGCGCGGAGGAATATCGTTCCGTGTACCTGAAGGGCACCGCCAATCTCCTGGAATGCTTTCGATCACAGCCTCCGCGGAAGTATATCTACACCAGCAGCACCAGTGTTTACGGACAGATCGACGGCAGCCCAGTTAAAGAAACCAGCCCAACGCTGCCTCCAAGTGAAACGAGCCGAATTCTGGTTGAGACGGAAGAATTGTTATTGAAGGCACATCGCACCTCGAATTTCCCTGCAATTATCCTTCGGGTGGCGGGAATCTACGGACCTGATCGCGGTCATTTGCTTCAACAATATTTGAAGAACGAGGCCAGGATTGCCGGAAAAGGGGACCGCATCATCAATATGATCCATCGGGACGATTTGGTGAGCGTTATCCTTTCAGCCTTGCGCAGCGGAAGACCGGGCGAAATTTACAACGTGGTCGACGACGAACCGGTCGCGCAGATCCACTTCTTTCGCTGGCTTTCTGAGACTTTGGGAAAGTGGATGCCCCCGTTTGCCACAGAAGCTGAAAATGCCCAGCGCAAACGTGGCCTAACCAACAAACGCGTTCACAACCGGCGTTTGAAGATGGAGCTTGGATGCACGCTTAAATACCCGACTTTCCGCCAGGGCTATACAGCGGAAATCCAACGACTGCAGGATGCAGGACTACTGAATCTTGATCCCGAGCCTCGTGAATAGCGTTCTTAGCGATTCGTAACCCGAGAAATCGGGAGATTACGGATTCATTTTCGTTGCGTATTGTCGCGCCATGAATGGCGCGTCGTGAGAGACGGTGTTGGCGGCGGGCGAAGCAGCAAATTTATTTCCATCCATGCTTGCGGCATATTTTATAGTAGCTTTATCTTTCCATTTGTGCGAAGCAGCGTGTCCATCAGCGTAGTTAAAAGTGCTACTGTTTCCGTGAAAAACCGCTGGTGAACCAATAAACGTTGTTCCCACAAAACTTGGCGCCGTACCGGCATTTATCTCCCACGACCCCAAATTCTCGCCTCGTGGATCGTTTTCCTCC
>JAQGOX010000840.1 GCA_028293365.1 Verrucomicrobiales bacterium
GCCCCCGGCTTAAAGGTTTCCGTCCGCGCTTTCGGGATCGGACGGCGAATTCCGATCGCTCAGAGATTCCGAACCTGATCTGCGCCGATCCACTCAATCCGAAATATTCCCTTTATTCAATCGAGGCGCTCGGCATTATAAGCCACATGCAACTCGGATTGGTCTCAGCAATAGTGCCGGAACTTACGCTCGCTGAGGATCTCGCTCTGGCTCACGCGGAGAATTTCTCGTGCGTCGAAGCAATGTGTTGGCCCGCCGGCAGAGCGGAAAGGAAATACGCAGGCGTCACCCATATTGATGTAACGAATTTCAGCTCTGGTAAAGCTGACGAAATAAACGCGCTTTGCGCGATCAAGGGCGTCAGTCTTTCAGCTCTCGGTTATTATCCCAATCCGCTCGATCCGGATCCAATTGCCGCGAAACAGTGCGTGGACCACCTCAAGCGCGTCATCGTCGCTGCCGAAACATTGGGACTCGGATGCGTTAACACTTTCGTCGGGCGTGATTGGACGAAAAGCATCGATCAAAATTGGCCCCGTTTTTTGAAGACCTGGCGTCCGCTGATTTCGTTTGCTGAGGATCATAAAATCAAAATTGGGATCGAGAATTGTCCAATGCTCTACACGCGCGACGAATGGCCTGGTGGAAAAAACCTCGCCACTTCGCCCGCCATCTGGCGGCGCATGTTCAGCGATATTGACTCGCCCAACTTTGGCCTTAATTACGATCCGTCGCATTTTGCTCTCCAGCAAATGGACCCGGCCAGCCCATTAAAAGAATTCCAATCCAAACTATTTCATCTGCACGCCAAAGATGTGCAAATTCAGCGAGACCGTCTTGATCAGGTTGGGATTTTCGCTCTGCCCAGTGAATGGCATCAACCTCGCATCCCGGGATATGGAGAAATCAACTGGGCCAGTTTCTTCAGCCGGCTTATGGATACCAGCTATCGCGGCCCCGTCTGCATTGAAGTCGAGGATGATACATTCGGCAAAAGCCTGCCAGGTCGGAAACAAGCTGTGCGGGTCGCCGGAAAAATTTTAAGACCTTACTTTCCCTGAAAAAATCAGCCCATCGCGAAACCGACTTATGAAATACACCTACGAAGAACTGGCGAAGATGATCGACCATTCCTTGCTGCATCCGACGATGACTGACCAGGAACTGGACGATGGGTGCCGCCTGGCAGCGAAATACAATGTTGCTTCGGTTTGCATTAAGCCATACGCCGTCAAACGGGCTGTGGAACTATTAAAAGGCAGCGGGGTTTTGGTCGGAGCTGTTATCGGATTTCCCCATGGCAATTCAAGCACCGAATCCAAGCGTTACGAAACTGAACTCGCTTGCAAAGATGGCGCGGTAGAGATCGATATGGTAATCAACATCGGCAAAGCGTTAAGCGGTGATTGGACTTACGTCGAAAATGATGTGCGCGCCGTTTGCACCCAGGCGCACTCCCAGGAGGCGAAAGTCAAAGTAATCTTCGAAAACGATTATCTCTCCAAAGGGGGCGCGGGTCTCGACTCCGACTCATTTAAAAAGAAGCTCTGCGAGATTTGCGAACGTGCCGGCACAGATTGGGTCAAGACTTCAACCGGTTACGGTTTCGTGAAGCAACCCGACGGCAGTTACAATTACAAAGGTGCTACCGAGCATGACCTCGCTTTAATGCGCGCCTCCGTTTCTCCAAAAGTACAAGTAAAAGCAGCGGGCGGTGTGCGGGATCTGGATGGCCTGATCAAGGTCCGTGACCTCGGTGCTTCCCGCTGCGGAGCGAGTGCGACTTCGGCTATGCTCGATGAATATCGCAAACGCGAAACAACTCCGAGCGCAGAGACGCGAAGACCTGCGTCAATCGGCGCAGGCGGTTATTGAGCAAACGCATCCCCTGCTTCGTGACCAGCGCCAAAGCCATTTCACTTCTGGTTACCGGCTGTTTTTTCATTTCCGGAATTGCCGGCCTGATCTATCAGGTGGTTTGGTCAAGGTATCTCGCATTATTTCTGGGCCACACCAGTTACGCCGTCGTAGCGGTGCTGGCGGCGTTTATGGGCGGGCTGGCCCTGGGCAATGCGTGGCTGGGGGCCGCGGCTGATCGCGTCCGGCGTCCACTTGCATTCTACGGGCTATTGGAAATCGGCATTGCTCTCTACGCATTCCTTTTTCCCTTTTATTTTGAACTTTGTTACAAGGCGTACATCAGCGTGGCACGAGGCATGTCCGCGGGAATGTCCAGCCTGCTGATTCTAAAATTTGGTTTCAGCCTCGCTTTAGTGCTGCTTCCTACAGCGTTGATGGGAGCAACATTCCCGGCCCTGACTCGCTTTGTGACCCGGTCTCTTGATGAATTGCGCGGGCGCGTCGGCTGGCTCTACTGCGTTAATAGTCTCGGAGCTGTTTTCGGCTGTTTTATTGCCGACTACTGGTGGATCCCGCAATTTGGCCTCGAGGTTTCGATACTCGGTAGTGGAATTATGAACCTGCTGGTGGGCCTGCTCGCCCTGGGCATTTCGAAATCGACCGCCGAAGGTCAACACAACGTTCCGGAAACTTCATCTGACTCTGGTGATCTGGAAACTTTCACTCCAATCGAACTTCGTTTGGGAATGTGGGCCATCGGTCTTTCGGGTTTTGTTGCGATGCTTTATGAAGTGGCCTGGACCCGTCTACTTTCGCTCGCTCTCGGATCCAGCACTCATGCGTACACATTGATGTTGATCACATTCATACTTGGCATTGCCGCAGGCGGTGGTCTGGTTGCCAAATGGAGGCCCATCAAAGGCACCCTCAATTCGCTCGGCTGGGCGGAGGCGGCCCTGGCCGGATCGGTATTCTTTTCGCTCTTTTTCTATCAGTTGCTGCCATACGGACTCATTCGCGTAACAGGTCATTTTCCGCGAACCGGTGATTTCTATCCCCTTTACGAATTGACGCAGGCCTTATTCTGCCTGGCCGTCATGTTCATCCCGGCGCTCTGCCTCGGCACGACCCTTCCACTTGCCAGCCGCATCGCCACTGCGCGCCTGACTTCAACGGGACGATCTGTCGGAAAGGTTTTCGCGGTAAACACGGCGGGAACCGTGCTCGGCACCGCTTTAACTGGATTGCTCTTGATGCCGGTGTTCGGGCTGGCTCGAACCTTCGCTTTCGGAGTTGTTTTGAATGCGTTGATCGCCGTTCTTATCTTGTGCCGCAATGCGAATTCGCGACGTCCCGTTTTCGCCACCATGGCGGCCGGAATACTCTATATTTCCCTGGCAGATATTTCGTTCGGTTCCCGTTGGCAGAAGGTTTTTTCCTACGGCTGGTGGCGGTCGCATCAGATTCCTGGAAGCATCAGCGAGTTCAACAATCTATCGCAAACCAGGACTCTGCACTTTCACCGCGATGGAGCCGGCTCAACTGTCGATGTGGACAGCCAGGGCACAGACACAAATGCTGCCCTTTCGTTACGGGTGAACGGAAAAGTGGATGCCACAAGTAGAGGTGACCATCCCACTCAACTCTTGCTCGGTCATATTCCAATGATCCTCCACCCCACCTATACGAACGCGCTCGTAATCGGACTTGGCAGTGGCATGACCTGCGGGGCGATCCTGCGCCATCCGACGATTCAAAGCGTCACAGCCGTCGAGATTTCTCCGGAGATTTCCCGGGCCGCTCGTTTATTCGGTGAGGCGAATGATCATGCTCTTGATAATCCGCGCCTCAAACTCATGCAGGAAGATGCCAAGTCATACCTGAAAATAAATCAGGACCAGTTCAATCTCATCGTTAGCGAGCCTTCAAATCCCTGGATGGCCGGCGTTGCCGGAGTCTTCAGCCTCGAGTACTATCAGGATTGTGCGACTCATTTGACGCCGAACGGCTCGATGGTGCAATGGTTGCAAGTCTATGAATCAAGCGACGAAGTCTTCTCGATGGTCTTGCGGACCTTCAGCACCGCCTTCCCTACCGTATCGATTTGGATAACGCAAAAGGGCGATCTGGCCCTCGTCGGGTCAGTCAGGTCATTGCCGGTGGACCTGGGCGCTTCGGAACAACGATTCCACCAGACCGAAGTCGCCCAAGATCTCCAGCGCACTGAAATCCGCAATTTTCCAGTTTTCCTATCTCTTGAAGTTATTTCCGCGGAAAACGGCGCCGCGCTCATTTCTGAAGATGGCCCGGTTCATAGCGATTATTTTCCCGCTTTGGAATACGAGGCTCAACGAGCTTTTTTCGCACGAGGCGCCGCGCAACTTTGGTTACAATCCCGAGAAGCCTGGACGCGGCATTCCACCCTGCTCCTCGCGCAGTACTTGGAGCATCACCGCCTAAGCGAAGCAGATCTGAGCGCTTTTGCCTTGCGCGGAGCCGAGGCTGGGGAGGTCGATGATAGACTGTCGCGCAGCTTGTATCTGGAATGGTTGCGCACCGGGTTTGCTCCGAATCTTGCTCTGCAGTATGCAGAGAATCTACCCTCCCTTCCGCCAGCATCCTTATTGTACGAGGAAACGTGGCAACATCAGCCAGCCGCATTACTCGATCGAGCCACCCGCGACGTGGAGGGTTTGAAAGCCTGGGAACGCCTTCAGCTTCGCGCTTATCGGCAGAAGCGATCTATTTTCCACCAACCGGATGGTTCGAATTTGCAAAAGGCAATCACTCGCCTCAAGGAAATCGACGCCGCGAATATCCGGGTCTATAAACTCCATGAAGCCGAGCTCGCCTGGGATCAGGGAAATGCGCCTGAATGTTTCCGACTCGGAAAGGAAGCACTCGAGAATGCGACCGGCGGCAATCTCGGATCCAGGCCATTTGAACAGGACGTGATGGCACCCCGCGTTGTGCTCACATTGCTCATCGAGTATCTGTTCCGCACACAACAAACGGCTACCGCGGCGGCGTGGGCCAATGCCGCCCGCGAACAAAAATATCTGGAGCACGACGCTAATTACTATCTTCCCTTGGAACGAGTCTGCCGCAAAGTGCTGCTGGCACTTCCCCAGAATCCATCCAGGTAATTTATGAAGCAACCCGCTCTTCAAAAATTGTTTTCAGAGCATTTTTTTAAATGCCGGAGGTTTTCAGTTTGAACTCTCAGGCGCCATTCCTGGAATCACGCCGGCTCGGCGCGGTTCAAAAACCAATCATTCCAGTGGTCGCCTCACTCATCCGCGAGAATCCGGGAACCATTTCACTGGGTCAGGGTGTGGTCTCCTGGGGACCTCCTCCGGAAGTTGCCGAATCTTTAAGCCGCTTCTGGACCGATCCCGAGAACCACAAATACAAGCCGGTGCAGGGCATTCCGGCACTGATTGAAGCCATTCAGGAAAAACTCGCGCACGAAAATCAGATTCAAGTCTCGCGGCAAAATATTTTCGTTACCGCAGGCGGGAATCTTGCATTTACGAACGCGCTCCTGGCAATCGCCGATCCCGGGGATGAAATCGTTCTCCAGACCCCCTATTACTTCAATCATGAGATGGCCGTCACTATGGCCTCCTGCATTCCAGTGCTCGTGCCAACTGATGAACAGTTCCAGCTTCAACCCAATTTGATCCGAAGCGCCATTACGCCGAAAACAAAAGCGGTCGTAACGATTTCACCCAATAACCCGACCGGCGCGGTCTATCCCGAGACGCATTTGCGAGAGGTAAATGCCATGTGCCGCGAACGCGGGATTTACCATATTCACGACGAAGCTTACGAATATTTCACGTACGATCGCACGCCCCACTTTTCGCCGGGCTCGATTCAAGGATCGACAAACTTCACAATCTCTCTTTTCTCGCTCTCAAAGGCCTATGGATTCGCAAGCTGGAGGATCGGCTACATGACTGTGCCCGATCAACTGATCGAGGCGGTAAA
>JAQGOX010000860.1 GCA_028293365.1 Verrucomicrobiales bacterium
CGATACAACAGAATGGATCCAGGTGTTGATCGGTCGTTAATGAGCGTGTTGTAACCGGTTGCGGTTAGGTCTGAATTCACGCTGAACCACTCCACGGCCGCGCCCCCATTTCCGTTTTCATACACGAGCCGGAAGGGGTATGCTCCGGCAGTCGGCACCACGAAGCCGAACAATGTGTCGGAAACGCCTCGACCACCACCCTCGTTGAATTCGCCGACTACCAAATTGGTATCAGCACCAATCGAGGCGGTTAAATTCAGGTTTGTCTTTAAGACATCGGCTCCGTTGTTGAAACCGCTTGTCAGAAGTACCGGTATGGTGACTTGCTGACCGGCAGGCAGGCTGCCACTGCCCACATAGGCGAGTCCGAATGAAGGCACGTTTACAATAACGACTGCAACAGCCCCATTGGTCTGCATTTGATAGGCCAGGACAAGGTCGGATTGGCTGTCGCTGCAGCGATGAAGGTCAACCAGAGCGATTTTGCCGGCGAGGTTGGGAACATTGGGGCAACTTGCAGCGTCCACATAAACTAATGGCGCCGTAATTGGTGTTGCAGGGATGCTGCCACCATAGCTGGTGTTGTTTGTGGATGTCATCACCGCGTGAATATCCTGATTAATCGAACCGCCCTGGACATGGAGAATCTGGCGGCTGACGTTTGTCGATTCGAGCAAACGGAAATCGTCGTCGCTGTTCACTCCCATCTCGTAAAATCCGGGTTGGAGATCAGCGTAACCAACGAAGTCAGCCGCAATCATATCGGTGATGCCAGTAGTCCCCGGAATTCCCGGCAACGGCAAATCGTTGCCGAAATTGCCACCTCCACCCGAACTCACGTAATTGATCGGATCGTTTAGATACCAGACGTTGTTCGTGGCAGCCGTGCTGACATCGGCCACATTTTCCCCGAATGCCGGACTGTAGAGACCGGCCAATTGGGATTCTGCGCTTTCGATATTATTTGCGGTAACATCCCCATTATCACCCGCTGTGGAAGGATCAAGTTGATTGACCCGAAGGGTAAATCCGGGCTGGTTCGTATCAAACGAGGAGAGACGTAACGCGGGGTTCAGGGTAACGTAAGGCAGCGTCACGAACGACCAGGTATTGGAGTGCGCCAAAGCCGGGGAGCCGGAATCGCTCCAAACCAGAGTCGCGCTGTTGGTTGAATTCGGCGGCAACAAATTCGCCCCGGTGAGCGCGAACTTCGCGGTTGTAACAATTCCAGTTTTGCTGGTCGCCGCAGTTTCGGCAGTGCCATTGATCGAGAGATGAATGGTCGATGGGTTCACCTGGGTGGCGCCATCAGTAAACTGAATCAGCACCGAATCAGGACGCGCTCCGGTTTCACCAACATAAGGCACGAGTTGCGATACATACGCCGGCAGAGCGGGTCCACCGAAGTATGCTTTGATCGCATCGGGATTCGAAGGATCGTTAATCAGAACTTTCGTTCCATCCGCAGCCACCGTGAACCATTCGAGATTTGCACCGTTACCAGCTTCGCCGTTTCCGTTTTCCCAAACCAAGCGGAACGAATAAAAACCAGCCTGTGGCACGACGACGTTGAACAAGGTGTCACTGGATCCACGACCTCCATTGAATTGTCCAAATACACTTGACAAACGGTCCTGAGGATCTCTTCCCGCAGTGACTTTAAATCCGTCATCGCTGTTCACTCCCATGACATAAACGCCCGGTGTGGGGAATTGTAGATACGCAAGCACCTCGAGACTCGAGTTGCCCGTTTGGCCAGTCGTCCCGGGAATCCCCGGAAACACATCGTCTGGAACAAAATTTCCAGCATTGGCTGCGGCATCAATGTTGAAATTGATGAGGCCGGTGTAGTCAATATAACCCGCGTCGGTGGCTGCAGTTACATCGGCACTATTTGCTCCATGCAGCCCTGCAAGCTGTTCTTCAGTCCAATAAATTGCGTTGGGCTGTATGCCAGATTGCCACGGGCGCACCCGAAATCCCGATTTTGATGTATCGATCGCGTTTGCTGGCACCACGTCCGTAGCGGCCAAAGAAACATATTGAGAAGCGGTAAAAGTACGCGTGCCTGTTACGGTGTTCCCGTTGGTATCCTTCGCGGTTACGGCCACTGTATTTGTCGATCCCGCCGTCAAAAGATTCGGATATCCTCGGTAGATTACAGTGGTGGCCCCTCCGTTTTGGACGATTGAAGTTGGCGTGACTGAGGTGCCGTTCAGCTTGAGCGTGATCTGGTTTGTATCCACCTGACTGGAACCGGAATCATTCAGAGTCACGCTGAATCCATCCGGAAATCCGGACGCGCTCCCGACCAACGCCACAGCGGCGGCCACAGTTGTGAGTTTAATATTGTCGATTTCATGATACTCGTTTAAGCCGCCAGTACGAGAACCAAGAACCAATCGGCCGGGGCTCGGCAAAAAGGTTGTGTGCAGTCCACCCGCAGGAGTAATGGTCGTGCCCTTCCAGGTAATCACGACTACACCCGTGCTGTCCAGGCTAACGGTTAAAGGCTTCCAGCAAAGCGGCGTCTCAGTGGTATCATTTGCATCCACAGGACCTGTTTGCAGTGAAGCCGCATCATCGCAGGCGCCATTAATGGTCGGCATGGGATAACTGGCCACGGTTTGGCCGTCGACGACGACGGAGAATCCAACCACATCACCAGGTCCGTTGTTATAGGAGTCCATGCAAATGGCGATGCCGGTTTTGCTCCCTTCTTCGGGCCCCTGCCCTCCACCGGGGCCGAGTGTCCAGTTACCGGGCTGCGAGGGATCCGGCGCTGTAAGCAACGGATCGCTGGCACGGACGTAGTTAATGCTCAACCCGTCGGCAGGTGTCCCTGTGCCGTTGCCGATGCGCAGGTCGCAAGAGAGAGTAAATCCCTGCACCACCTGCCCATTGTCGAAGTCATCGAAAACGATGGCAGCTCCCTGACCATTGGCATTGGGGGTTAATTGAAGGAATCCATTCGTGGATGAATCTCCTCCCGCGGGAGTCGAACCACCAGAAGGTACATAATTGGCATTGCCAAAAAATTGCAGAATGCCAGTTGGGTCCGTGTTGAAATCATAGGACACAGAACCTGCGTGTGCGGCTGCCTGCGCACCCCAAAGGGCCGCAAGAATTACCGCGAGTTTTTTTCGGATCAGTTGTTTATACATATTTGATGTGGGGCGGTGAAAAAATTGAAATTTGCACACGTCCCTGTTTAGCCAGGCGATTTGAAATGAAAAAAGAATACAAAAACCTTTTATCAACTCCCCGTGCGTTTTTGAGCCTTTAGGCAAACACTCGGGATTCCAAACCGCCCATACCGGCGAAAACATTCCATAAGAATTCCGACCACACAAATTCAAGTTTGCGTCCGCGGGAAACTTTCGCGGCGATCAGTGTATTTCGCGGATGCGTTTAGGGAGTTGCGGGAGCACGACGGGCAGCGCGTCGTTGTAGATAATAGACGAGCAAAATAATCAACGCCCAAAGCAGGGAGAAAAAATAAATACCGAGTGCCAGTATTCCGAGTCTGCGATTGAGTCGCTCATATAGGGATTGGTCTTTTTCCATCGTTTGAGGCGCGCCCATTTTTGACAACTCCTCCGATGAGGATTCTATTGGACTCTTTAGAGTGGATTGAACTGGATCACCTGTTCGCGTGGTGAGTGAGCCGGAAAACTTGTTTAAACTGCGGGAGACGTCACCTCTCTGTTGAACCGGGGAATCGGACAGGGGAGGTTGTCGAGGCAGATTCGCGGCGTTTCCCAGTGCAGCGGGCGCGGCGGAAGATTGGGGCGACGCACTTGCAGCGACGGTACTCGATGATGTTCCGGTGGTTCGGCCAGGATTTAGGCTGCCTCCGGAAGAGGTCGCCGCAACAACCACCGGGCGAGTTGCATTTGCACCAGGTGCTGGCGCTTCAAATGATCGCAATTTTTCCACATGCCCATCCCCGTAAAGCAAATCGCCCTGCAGTCGATGCAGGCCTGCGGTCCATGCGAGCGTATTCGTCGCCGCGCGTACGGTTGAATTCGTTACATTCCGGTCGCCCGCCAGAATTGATAAAGTCTCCCCCAACCGCGCCGAGGTATTCACCCAATAGCTGATTTGAGTATCGCTCAGGGTCGCGAAGGTACTTTGCGGAGCGCGGACGTCAGCGGGACAAGCCAATACGTGAACGTTCTGCAATTGATTGGAAAGAGGCTGAAACTGGTGAAAGGAAAACGAGAGCGCAACATTTACCGCGAGATGCTGGGAATTGAACTCACGCGATCCTCCCTGGTTTGTGGAAAGCTGCACGGGGAGCTTGCTCTCATGATCCATGCTGAATCCCTGAAAGCCCAATCCGATTTGACGCAAATTATTCAGGCAGGATGCCTGACGCGCTTTCCCGCCTGCTCTCGTCAACGCGGGGAGAAGCAGGGATGCCAGAATGGCGATTATCGCCACCACCACCAGCAGCTCGACTAATGTAAACGCACTTCGAGTTCGGATTTTCACATGATTCAATCGAAACATAGCATTGCTTATGCCATTTGGCATTGAGCTGTGCCTCGAAACGCGCAGGCTGGAACATGGCTTTTCAGATTGTTAGATCAAAGAAATTTTGCTAGGTCAACATGGTTTCCATGCAACGTCCACAAATCAACCGGGTCAGGCTTGCTTTCACACTGGTTGAGTTGCTGGTGGTCATAGCGATCATCGCGATTTTGGCTTCGCTTTTATTGCCTGCGGTCGGAAAGAGTAAAGCCGAGGCTAATCGCATCAAGTGCGTTAACAATCTCAAAGAGCTTTCGACCATCTGGGTAATCTATTCGGGAGATTACGGGGATAATTTTGCCATCAACGGAGATGGAGAACTCACTACCGCAAGCTGGGTTCAAGGGAGCTTCGCAACCATCCCGCGAGATGCCACGAATATTAATGCATTGATCGACCCAAAATACTCTCTTTTTGGTCCATACCTTAAAACCACGGCAGTGTATAAATGTCCAGCGGACCGCGTCAAAGGAACCGGGGCAGGAACGATCGCAGTGCCACGCGTTAGGAGCTATGGCATGAATGCATATCTGGGCTGGCGCGGCGGGCTGTTCCAAAACACCCCGGACCTGGCGCGCTATCGCGTGTTTCGAAAAACGACGGACATTGTGGGCATTGCAAGCTCTGAACTCCTGTTGTTCACCGATATTCATCCGGAAAGCATCTGCCGGCCGAGTTTCGCGGTTTTCATGGATCGAATGGCCTTTTGTCATTATCCGGGAAGCAGTCACAACCGGGGCGGAGTCAACTCATTCACGGACACTCACGTGGAATCAAAACGATGGATGGACCCGCGGACTTTCGAAAAGCGTTACCAGCCGACGACAACGCAGGCGTGGCACGACCACAATACCGCTTCCGCGAAAAATCAGGATTTGATCTGGATTCAGGGTCACACCACGATTCGGAAATAATCTCCTCGCAGAGGGCAACGGACGAAGTAAATCCCGACAAACAATGAGGCGGTCTTGAATCGAGCTGTCTCGAACCAAAACCGCCTTTAAAAGAACGGCAGGCTCTTTAGAGCCTGACTCTGAGAAGTTGCGACTACTTCTTATCGTCTTTCTTCTCGGTTTTCGGATTGCATTTCTCGCAAACCTTTTTGTTCTTGGCGGCTTCGATGCAGCATTTGTGTGCGCATGCTTCGCCCTTTTTCTTGGCGTCCGTGCAGCAAGTAGCGTTGACCGTAGTTGAGCCGACCCAGGCGAGGGCGCAGACGATTACCGTGATTAATCTAATGGTCTTCATGTGTTTGTTCGTTCTGAGGATCATCCCTCAGGGAATCCAATCCACCTTCCAATTCAAACCCTCCACTCGTGAGGCTGAACCGAAAGCGTTGGCGGATTAGGACGAAACTTGCACAGCCCGCATCCGTTGTAAATAAAGTTCTGGAGCCTGAAAGATCAAAAACAAAGCCAACGTCAAGCCTTTTCTCCGCTTAAT
>JAQGOX010000875.1 GCA_028293365.1 Verrucomicrobiales bacterium
TGAAGAGAGCGCCGTTTTAGACTGAGATAGCCAATGAAAAGGGTGGCCATGATCGTGGATTGCAGGCTTCGAATGCCACTGCAGGCTTCGTCGATCCCAATTGTGCCGGACGGAAGTTGAATCAGGCTGCCGGATTGTCGTGCTGCAATTCCGGCGAGATTTAGAATAAAGACGTTTAGGCTCGCGATCCGATGCTGCAGTCCGCTCACGACTGGATTGTAAATGAACGTTGGCATCGGGAGAGCGATTAATATAAAGGCAAAGGCAAAGCCGAAATGGCGCACGCCGGCCCGGCCAAAAACGTAAAGAAGATTGGATCCGATAAGAAAAAGCACCCCGATGCTTAATCCGAGAAGACTTGCAGGCATCAAACCGAACGCCGCCTGGTAAATCTGCACCACGAATAAAAGGAAAAAACCAAAGAGCGCCAAAATGCACGAGAGGGGCGTTACCCGCGCCCGAATCGGCGGCCTCCGGTCCCATCCATCCCAAAGCAAAAATGCGACGAGCATCAGAACAATCCAGCCAAACTGCAAATCGGGGCGGTGATTCCAGAACCATTGGGCCTTGGAAACGAGCCAACTCAGCGCAAGGGCTGCTGGCATTAGCAAAAATAAATCGCGATTCGATCGCACTGTCTGAGTTTCGCTCATGAAGGCTAATTTTTGTTATTTGATCGAATGGCACGATATTACCACTTGCCGAACAGGAAGTCATCCCTCGAGAGAAGGTCTCGCCTGGCAGTGGGGATCCCAGCGAAGTACACCTTCGAAATGCCTATCTGGATTATTTACGCAATCCGCGAAACCGGAAGGAATTCAGTCGATCGAGTTTGGGATAAGGGCGAACTTGGCATACACGAGAGCTCGTATGTTTTTTCTCCTGGCTTCGACTTGTTCCGGATTCGGCTGGGAATTTTCGTCAGAAAAATGGGGTCAGAAAAATCGAGCTCGGGAGGGGGAAAAATTTGTTGAGCTGTGTTTTGCTGTGTTACCTGTGTTTCATTGAAGTTTAACTGTGTTTTCAGGTGTGTTCGAGCTGTGTCTGAGTTGTGTTCCAACTGTGTTTGAGTTGTGTTTTTCATTCTCGCGAAATGAGCGGGGCAAGCGCAAATGGGTTGAAAGGCAGAGCGTGTGATATCGTGTGATATCGTGTGATATCGTGTGATATCGTGTGATATCGTGTGGCAGTGTGTGCGAGCGTGATTTCAAAAGATGATCCCGCAGTCAAGGGATGTGAAACGCTAAAATCCTGTCAGCGGATGCACGCAGTTCGACCTTCGCCTGGCGGTCTGCGTATCAAAAGCAGTCTGCCCGGCGAAGCCCGGACGCACCACAACCGGCCCCGGGCGCTTTTACACGCGGAATTTTGTCCGATCCGATTCAAATGTCAAAGAACCGCCGCTAACCGAGAGTTGTATAGCAACTCTGGCGGCAGGGTGCAAGCTTAAAACAAAGCTATTTAAAGATTCAATAGACAGCAATTATTAATCTAAGCTGGCTATCGGTGGTTTCGATCACCAGGATCAAAATCCGTGATCCGATCGGCTGTTTTTTTTGATGGCTGTGACTCGATTCGTTTGAGGTCGATATTTTTGTTGCTTACGATTTGAGCGAAGCCATGTCGATCACGAAGCGGTATTTCACGTCGCTTTTGAGCATGCGCTCGTATGCAGTGTTGATCTCATCCATGCGGATCATTTCGATGTCGCAAGTGATGTTGTGCTTGCCGCAGAAATCCAACATCTCCTGCGTCTCGGGCAGGCCTCCAATCAGCGATCCCGAGAAGGAACGGCGGCGAAATATCAATGGAAAGGCCGCAACCGAGAGTGGCTTTTCGGGTGCGCCGACGAGCGTCAGGTTGCCGTCTCGCTTCAGCAGGTTGAGATAGGCATTAATGTCGTGAGTTGCGGACACGGCATCGAGTATGAAGTCGAAGGTGTTGGCCTGAGCCGCCATCTGGGCAGCGTCGGTGGAGACGATAACTTCGTGGGCACCGAGGCGTTTTCCATCCGCGACCTTGCCAGGCGAGGTGGTGAATAACACCACGTGAGCCCCGAACGCCCTGGCGAACTTGACGCCCATGTGACCGAGACCGCCCAAACCGACGATGCCGACCTTCTGGCCGGAGCCGACCTTCCAATGGCGCAGAGGGGAATAGGTGGTGATGCCAGCGCAGAGGAGCGGCGCGGCGGCGGCGAGGTCGAGGTTGGCTGGCATGCGAAGCACGAAGTCCTCGGTCACGACAATACTCTGCGCGTAGCCGCCGAGCGTCGGAGCGTTGAGATGTTTGTCCGTGCTGCCGTAGGTCATCGTCATGTCGGAGCAAAATTGTTCCAGACCGGCGCGACAATCGGGACAGGTACGGCACGAATCGACGAGGCAACCAACCCCGACGGTGTCACCGAGCTTGAACTTCTTCACTCCGCCGCCGATGGCGGTCACGCGACCGACGATTTCGTGGCCCGGGACGGCCGGATATTGGGTAAAGCCCCATTCATTGCGGGCGAAATGAAGATCGGAGTGGCAAACCCCGCAAAAGAGAATTTCAATCTGCACGTCGGTTTCGGTCGGAACGCGACGCCGGATCGTGGTGGCGGCCAGCGATGAAGTCGGGCTTTGTGCTGCGTAAGCTTTGGCATTTATCGTTGTCATAACGACAGGACTTTAATCCCTATTGTCAAGTCTGTCGCACGGAGGATTGCTGCACCTGTTGCGGGGTTCTCCCACTCCTGAAACTCGATTTGATCCGATATGGACCAGTCGAGACGCGGGCGCGCTTGGGGGTTATTAAATTTCTGTGAAAATGCCAATGCGTAGAGCGACTTTGTCGTCGAGACAAACCGCAGCGGATGCGCAATAAAGAACGAGTAAAGGTTCATACATACGCTTTGGCTTTCTGAGCATGCTGCGGGTTAGTGCTCGGCGCACATACCCGCGCTCCGTCAAGCGTTTCCGTATAGATCGGGCTTTCAGATGGAATCAAGCGCGATACGGAACGCGGTTTTGTCGCCGAGACAAACCGCAGCGGCAACGCAATGAGAGCGCACGTGAAAATTACCCAAGCCCCGCTGCCATTTGCACGTGCTGCGGGTAATGCTCGACGCATATACCCGCGCTCCGTCAGCCGCATTGGAATGAATTGACACCCATTGAAGAAGGGAGTTATAGACCTTTTTTGCGGTTGTGGAGGTTTCAGTCTCGGCATGGAACGGGCGGGTTTCGCTTGGGTTTCTGCAATTGATTTCAACGAGGAGGCGGCTCTGGTTTTTAAGAAAAATTTCCCGCATGTCCCTCAGGCGTTGCATAAAGATCTGACGAAATTTCCACCGGCGGAACTCGCAAAACTTTTGGGTATCAAAAATGTTGATGTAATCGTGGGTGGTCCGCCGTGTCAGGGCTTTTCCACAGTG
>JAQGOX010000882.1 GCA_028293365.1 Verrucomicrobiales bacterium
ATCACGGATCTGAACTGACACCATTCCTGCTGTTGGATTACGCGGCACCTTACGACTTTCCGCCGGGTAATGAACGACGGGGCGTGGGAGCTCATCCGCACCGTGGTTTCGAGACGGTTACAATCGCCTACCAGGGCGAATTGGAGCACCGCGATTCAACTGGGGCAGGGGGCAAGATCGGACCTGGCGACGTACAATGGATGACCGCCGCGGGCGGGATTGTTCACGAAGAATTTCATTCGGAAGAGTTCACCCGCAAAGGGGGTACGTTTCAAATGATTCAACTCTGGGTAAATTTGCCGGCTCGGCATAAAAACGCCAAACCGGGTTATCAAACGTTGCTGGCAACACAGATTCCAAACGTGTCACACCCTCAAAATGCAGGACCTGTGCGGGTGATCGCCGGCGAGTTCGAAGGGCAGAAAGGTCCGGCGAGAACATTTACTCCGATCAATTTGTGGGATGTAAATCTTAAGGCGGGTGGAAAAGCCGCATTGCAATTATCTGAAGGACATACGACCGCGATCCTGGTTCTCAAGGGATCGGTGAGCGTAAATGAAGATAGTAAAGCGCTTGAAGGCGACCTGGTCCAATTCGCAAGAGCCGGGGAGCAAATCACGCTTGGAGCGAACGCCGATACCGCCCTCCTCGTTTTAAGTGGCGAGCCCATTGATGAGCCGATCGTGGGCCACGGGCCGTTCGTGATGAATACTCAGGCGGAGATCAGACAAGCGTTCGAAGACTACCAACTCGGGCGCATGGGAGAGATATCTACCTAAACAAATGCGGTAGATCGGCCTGCCGGTCTTTTAAGACAAGGTATTACTGGTGGTTTTGGATTCGAACTGAAACCACCAGGGCCGATTGACCATTATAAAAAGCAACTAGGCTTAGCACTAAACAATTGGTTCATTTCCGGGGCGGGTGGCCGGATTTTTTGAAGTTGCCAGAAAGGAATGTGTGGGTAAGTGTAGCAGTGAAAGTTTCGCAGGAACTCAAGGATATGAAAAAGACTTACCTTTCGCTCGCCTTTGGCGCCTCTTTTATTTTCGCCACTCAAGCAGCGACTCTTACGGTTACAACCACAAACAATGTTGATCCGGCGGCGTCCCAGCTTTCGCTCGCTCAAGCGATAAGCCGGGCTCAGGATGGCGATACGATCGCATTCAACATTCCAGGTCCAGGACCGCATTATATCGAAACGCCGGCGGAGGGTTATGCGATGATTCGAGCGAACGACGTTCACATCGACGGCTACACCCAACCCGGTTCGAAAAAAAATACAAATCCCATTCTTGCGGCTAATAATGCGAAGATCGATATCGTCCTTGATTCCCGCAACGGCGGTCACACTCCAATGAATGCACCGGTAGACCCGGCTGATACGAACACCGGGTTCGGAGACGACGAGAGCGGTGTGATCGGTTTTTTTGGTGTTAGCAATTTTCGGGTGGAAGGACTCTCAATAATCGCTGCGCCGGTTACATCAGACGGGGTGGCGATTTATGGACTCGCGCTTGCACACGGCGCTAGTGGCCAGATCGCCGGTTGCTGGATCGGCATCGATCCGAACGGCAAAGATGTGGCAGGGCCGGCGGATGCGATCGCGGCGTTTCGCTACCGTGGGCAGGATGGAGATACACTCGTGAATGACGTTGTCGTCGGTGTTGGGAAAAATTCCACAAATCCGCGGGGAGAGTTTAATGTCATCATTGGTGAACCTGCCATTCCGATCATCATCGAAGGAAATAACACAAGAATCGCTGGCAACTTCCTGATGGTTTACCCCGACGGGGTGCATGACTACAACGTTTCCCTCAACCCCGATCTCGCGGGAGATTTTGAAGGCGCAATTGAAATTGGCCGGGGCGGAGATAACACAGTGATCGGTACCGATGGAGACGGTGTGAACGATGCCGACGAACGAAACATCATCGGCGGGACATTGCCACCGGCGTTAGATGGATACGATCACACGATTGAGTTTTATAGCGGGACTCAGACCGGAATTATCGTGGCCGGGAATTACATTGGGATTGGTGTCGATGGCTCTACCCGATTCACAAACGGCGTTCCGGCATTAAACGCGTCTGGAAATTCGTCCTCTTATCGCGTTGGGTCGGATTTTAATGGCGTCAGTGATGCGCTCGAAGGGAATGTGATTGCGAATAATTGGCCCGCAGCATTCTTCGCGACCAGTGCGCCGGTGCCGCAACAAATGAATTTTTTCGATGAGCTGAAAACTACCGCCATTGTCTCTCTCCGTGGGAATTCCTTAATTGACAACTTTCCGGCTCCAGTGAGTCTTCTGAAACCAGACGCGGGCGAAGACGGGATGTACCTGACGAATTATATGTCACAGGTGCTTTCGAGCACCGATCAACCGATCACTCCGATCCTTGACACTAATTCCACAACCACACGGTTGAGCGGAAGCTATCCCCTGCCGAACGGTACGTTTACAAACGTCATGGTGGATGTATACGTAGCCGATTCAGAAGGCCTTACAAATGGAGTTGCAATGAGTGGCGGAGTGTTGACCAACGGTTTTGTTCAGGGGAGAACCTACCTCGCGAGCTATGATCCAACAAAATCGCCCGAAGCCAGTCCCGCGGCAGGCCGGTTTGGTATCGATATAAGCAGCCTGAATTTGACAGTGGGAACGAAGGTCACGCTCACTGCGAATTATTCGCAGAACGCTCCGAAAACAACGAACGACATCGCTTTGACCAGTGCTTTTTCCGATCCCGTGACGTTAACCGGTTCTTCGGCTGGAGGATCAATCTCGATCGACTCCGCAACGAAACAAAACGGCAACCTCATACTGACCTGGACCGGCGGTACGGCTCCGTTCAAAGTTGAAAAGAAAGTAAATCTCAATGATTCGGCCTGGACAACGGCGACTACCACCTCGGAGCGCACTGCTACAGTGCCCATTGAAGCCGATCACGCGTTTTTCCGAATCAGTCATTAGTCCATATGCGGTGAAAGTTTTAATGGGAATCAGAGAGGAGTTTGAGGGAGTGAGCGCATGCGCGCGGAGGGTCGCTCCCAGAATGGAATTCTGTTACGTGAGCAGCTCTTCTGGATACGTTTCAATCGGTTTTATTCCTGATTGAATCAAATAGTGGCAGGACGAAATCAGGTAAATAATCTTCCAGTTTGGTTATGCCTCCGAACGAAGAACCGCGTTCTTTGAATCCGATATTGTAGGTGCCATTTGGATGGCGAACTACAGAGATAATTTCCGGCTTCGCTCCAAACTCCGTATTAAGCCAGCTTTGGGTCGCGACCGAGCGACAAAGCAGGCCTTTGCGATCTTCTCCGATTTCGTCACTAATAGCGGACTGATAACGGTCTTTCAATTGTTCGGTTGCTTCAGTGGGAACCTGGATTTTGACAGTTACCTTCGTTCCATCCGACGATCCGGTTGATAGTCCATCCTCGTTTATAATCTCGGCGGAATTTTGCGCCAGACTCCGATTCTCCGCCACGATTTCCACTAGTTTCTGATTAACCCGGTCGAGTTGTGCGCTGCTGACACCAAGAATCTCCGCAATCTCTTTAGTAATCTCGCCTTCTTTTCCGATTGTTTGAAGTGGCAACTTGGGTAATACCTCCTTGTCCAACCAAATGTAAGGAGATTTCAGATTCCACTCAGGCAATGCTTTTGGTGGACTGCTCCAGATGTCGTTTATTCCGGTCCCGGCCGAACTGGCTTCTGAAGGCAGTTTTTCCGCGGCAGCGCGTGCTTCTTTTTCAATTTGGGAGATTCTTCGCTCCGCCACCTGATTCGAAGTCCGTGCCGTCACGATCTCGTTTTTTAAGGTGGCCAGGTTTCCTTGCGAGCGCTCGATTTCACTGCGGATAGATCGGGTTTGGAGTACGCTCAAGAGGTAAACTATAGTGCCAAGGCCCAATGTGGCGAAAATGATAACGATACGCTTCATGATTTTGGAGCATTGGGTCGGCTTTGTTTTCGCCGGGTTTCCTGGATTTCTGCAATCCAGTCTTTGAGATAGGGCTCAAATGCGGAGGGGATTTCGTCCAGTTGCAGGGGCGAACTTACCATTCCTCGCCCGGGAATACTGGCGCTCCACATCAAGTTGGGGTTTTCGTCCGAAGGCCTGTAAAAACAACAACGGTGTGCGAATCCGAGGATCGTCATACCTGAGTTCCATC
>JAQGOX010000895.1 GCA_028293365.1 Verrucomicrobiales bacterium
CATTACCACAACTGGTTTTGCCGAAACCGATCCAAAATTTTACGCCATCCAGGCAAGCGCAATCGTTCAAGCAGCTCCGGCCCAAATTACTTTGAGTTGGCCAGCGGACCCGAATGCAACCGGTTATACGATTTCCCGCAAAGCTCCCGGAACCGCGACCTGGGGAACGCCGATAAATCTTCCGGGTACCGTGCTTGCCTATACCGACTCAGCCGTCGTGGCGAACGCCAGTTACGAGTACTCCATCACGAGCAGCACTACACCCGGATATCGAGCCACTGGCTATGTGCTGGCTGGAATCGATGCGCCCCTCATTGAGAATCGCGGAAAAGTTATCCTGATTGTGGACAACACCTACGCCCCGCCACTTGCCAGCCAGCTAAATCGCCTGCAGCAGGATCTCGTCGGAGACGGCTGGACTGTCGTTCGTCACGACGTAGGCCGCAATGACTCAGTAGTTTCGATTAAAAAATTGATCACTGCTGATTATGCTGCCGATCCCTCGAACGTGAAATCCCTTTTCCTGTTCGGTCACGTGCCCGTCCCCTATTCCGGGAATTTCAATCCGGACGGACATCCCGACCACCAGGGTGCCTGGCCCTGCGATGCGTTTTATGGCGATATGGATGGGATTTGGACCGATTCGACCGTTAACAACACCGGCGCCGCCCGTCCGGAAAATCAAAATATCCCCGGCGACGGCAAGTTCGACCAGTCCGATCTCCCTTCCGATATTGAATTGCAGGTCGGCCGCGTTGATTTGGCGAATATGACCTGTTACTCGAACAAAACCCCTTCACGGTCGGAGCTGGATTTGTTGCTCCAATATTTGAACAAAGATCACAACTTCCGGACGGCCCAGTCGCCGCTGCCTCGCCGTGGTATCGTGTGCGATAACTTCGGTGAGAGAAGCGGAGAAGCGTTTGCGGCGAGCGGCTGGCGCAATTTCGGACCTATGTTCGGTGCGAACAACGTTTCCGCGACTCCTTACGGCACGTTTTTCTCGACTTTGAACTCACAAGGTTACCTTTGGGCGTACGGCACGGGCGGCGGCAGCTACTATACGTGCGATGGCGTGGGCGGTTCGGATGATTTCGCCAACGGCGATATCAAGGCTGTCTTCACCATGTTCCTCGGCAGCTACTTCGGTGATTGGGACAATGAAAGCAATTTTCTCCGCGCTCCCCTGGGTTCGACCAGTTATACACTGACATCTTCGTGGTCCGGACGTCCCCATTGGTTCTATCATCATATGGCACTCGGCGAAACGATCGGCTATAGCACACGATTAAGCCAAAACAACCGGGTGGGCGGCCTCTACGGCGGACAAAACGTCGGAACACATCAGGCGCACATCGCCTTGATGGGAGATCCGACATTGCGCATGCATCCTGTCATTCCGCCGTCGAATGTAACCGTTAGCCCTGCCGCCAGCGGCGTGGCGATCACGTGGTCTCCATCGACTGATTCAGGTCTGCAAGGTCATCACATCTATCGCAGCACCAGTCCAGACGGCCCGTTTACCCGCCTCACTACCGTCCCCATTCCGGGGGCGAGCTTTGCCGATGCCACAGGCGCTGGTTCCTACACCTACATGGTGCGCGCAATCAAACTCGAAATCTCCGGGAGCGGCACCTATTTCAACGCGAGTCAGGGCGCTTTTTCTGGAACCACCACGACTCCTCCGCCAACCGTCACGGCACCAGCGGCGCCGTCGGGCCTGGTTGCCGCCGCCATTTCTTCAGCTCAAATCGTCCTGAATTGGGCCGACAAAGCAAACAATGAATCCGGTTTCAAAATCGAGCGCAAAACCGGTTCGACCGGGACATACGCGCAAATCTACGTCGCGTCTGCAAATGTACAATCGTTCACGGACGTCAGCCTCACCCCTTCCACTCAATATTTCTACCGGGTCAGAGCCACGAATACCGCAGGCGACTCCGAGTATTCCAATGAGGCCTCAGCAATTACCTCAGCAGTCTCGATTTCCATTGCATCCTTCATCGCCACCGATACAACGACGCATGGTTCGTGGAAAGGCGTTTACGGCGCCGATGGATATAACGTCATCGCCGATGCCGGAAACTATCCCGCCTATGCTCAAGTAACCCCGAACGCAAAATCCGATTGGATCTGGCAATCGTCCACTACTGATCTGGATTGTTTGCAGAAAGTAACCGCGACCGACCGTATCGCCGCCTGCTGGTATTCAAACACCGGCTTCAGTATCGACTTGAACATCACTGATGGTCAAAAGCATCGCATTGTTCTTTACTGCCATGATTGGGATGCAAGCGGCCGGCAGCAAACCATTAAAATCACTGACAAAGATTCCGGCGCGGTCCTCGACAGCCGGCTGCTCGCCAGCTTCCAGTTCGGCACATACCTGCAATACGATCTGTCTGGAAGAATTCAGATAAGCATAACCCCAAATATCGGCAACGCGGTGATCAGCGGTCTTTTCTTCGGCATTCCATCCGCTCAGCCAACGGTCGCCACTCCGATCATCAGCCCGGCCGGCGGGACGTTCACAAACTCCCAAAGCGTTTCGATTACTACCGCTACCCCTGGTGCGGAAGTCCGCTTCACCACAGATGGATCCGACCCAGTCGCAACCTCTCCTCTCTACGGTTCTGCAATCACTCTAACCAATTCCACCACTCTTAAGGCAAAAGCCTTCATGGGCGGAATGACTGCCAGCGCCACCGCAAGCACTTCGTTCACTATCACAATTCCATCCGTTGTCCCCAGTGGAACCACAAAATTCTCCGCCCTGCCGGCTGACGTCGCAACCCAGGGCAATTGGCAGCCTGGATATGGAGCCGATGGATACAATCTTATCGGTGACGTAGCGAAGGCTCCCGCGTACGCTCAGGTGGGTGCAGCCAGCAAATCAGACTGGCTTTGGAATGGCAGGACTACGGACACCCGCGCCCTCATGACTCCCGGCGGTGCCTACCGTTCCGCGGGCTGTTGGTATGCGTCAACCGCATTTACCATTGACATCAACTTCACTGACGGCAATGCACATCGTCTGGCCATGTATTGTCTCGATTGGGATTATGCCGGCCGCAGCCAATTGGTTGAACTGCTTGATTCGGACTCGGGCGCCCTATTGCAAAAGACCACGGTATCCGCCTTTACGGGCGGACAATACCTCGCATGGGACATTCTGGGCCATGTCAAAATCCGCGTGACACGCCTCACCGGCCCGAACGCCGTCGTTAACGGGCTCTTCTTTGCTCCGACTGCAGCCAAATTGTAAATCCGCTCATTAAGCGGCACCGCGGAAGCTGCGGTGCCGCTTCCGTCCGAGCTGTGGTCAAAACAAAGTGCCACGAACAGGGGTGAAATCTTCCCGGTATTGCGACAGGGCAACGATCTTGCCTGCCGTAGAAAAAGGTCGAAACTAATTCTGGTCATGCCTTAACTTTTGGTTCATTCCCGACGATATGGGCAAAGAGATGAGCGCATATCCGCCCGGTACACAGAACATTACTTCGTCCGAAACCAGCCCTGGTTCCACCTTCCGCAATGAAATCATAAAATTCCCGATCACAATTCCTGTTCCGCCGGCGAGTCGGCGCATTCTTGATCTTCTGAGGCGGTATCCCGACAAGACCTACGCCGAAATTGCCACAATCTGTGGATGCACTCGCCAACATGTCTATCGCTGCCTCCAGCAACACGGCGAACGAATCGATCGGTTTCTGGAAACTGGGGGGAAAGAGACGCGCGGACGAAAACCGGCTGACCCATATTTCATCCAGCAAGTGGTGGATATGTATAAGAATTTCTCCGCACAAACAGTGGCTCTCCATTTTGGAATTTCCAAGACCACAGTTAAGATTTACGCGGAAAAACGGGGCCTGCGCAAACGCACCCGCAAAACCGTTGCCGAACAATCACGGAAGAGTAAAAACGGGCATCCGTAATACGCGCACTAAACCCGGATCAACAAAGCTCTCAAATTGTTTTCAGCGACTGGTCCCGGTCTCAGTGAGCGGACTCCATTCCGTCCCTTTGCGTACGCGTGCGCGGATAACGCTTTGTGATTTCAGTTGAACCGACTCAGAATATATCTTCGCATTCGACGCAACAGAACCGCCTGCATTTCTTGGATCTGGTCCGTCCTCGGTGAAATATAAATCGCCGGATGCATTTGGATTCTCCAGGTTGAGACTGGAACTCCCTGAATCATTCGTTCCCAATTTCCTGAAACGAGGTGCTTCAATTTCTGGAAAAAGGGCGGCTTTGCGAAATCGTTTGAGTGCAACAGCTTGATTGGCGGGAAAGAAGGTCCCGCACATCCATTCATTGGCGCGAATCCAATCCTCCCGCCGGAGATAGGGATTCTCCGGGCGATAGAAACCACCCCAGCGGCTGGACTCCGCAACAATAGCATGATCAATCTCGTTCACTCGAGCTTTGTACCGCTCAAGATTGCTCGCCACCGAAAGCGCTCCCGTTCCGAATAGATGTCGCTGCACCCGATCAGCAAAAAGCTGGCGAAAATCCGCATTGGCACGGCATCGGGCATAAAGGTATGCCGGCGTGCTTCCCGCATCCACGTCCGCATAAACCTGGCCGATATCCGTGTGTTCTTTAACCAGTGAGTTTATGGACAACTCTTGATCCCATGCTAGAAATTTAAACCCCATGTTCCCTGGCATCCGAGAGCGGACCACCACCCAATTGTGCCAGGGCCAGTCGTCAGCGCCCGCATAAATATGGAGAATCATATAATCCACGAGGCTATCGAGATTCAGCAGAACAGGATAACTCGGATTGCGCGCGCCATTCGCATCGTTCCCCATCAGGCGCTGATAATTGGTACGGTTTGAAAGATCGGCGCCGGCCGCAGCCATCAATTGATTCCACGCTTCCAGCGTTCCCGCTTTAAGTTTCCCGCTCGCCAGCACATCATAATCTAAAGCCTTCCCTCCCAGGTGTGCCGCGGCCCAATGTTTATCCAGGCGCTCGTCCAGATTGTAGAGTCCCCAATAAAACCCATTCAGATAAACGTGGACGAAGCGGCCGTGACTGCTGGGTTGCCCCAACGCCTGCTGCGAATCTCGCATCCATTGATCCCGCACATAGGTGGCGCGATCTCGATACCACCGCATCTCCCCGTCAATTGAATGGTTCCAGGTCAACTCCGAATTGGCCCAGCTATCGACCGCGTTGGCTCGCAAGACCAAAGCATTAAAGTTTGTAACGGCGCTGTCCGGAAATAAAGCCCCAGAAAATTTCGACGGTCCATATTTGCTTCGAAACACGATTGTGAAGCTATGTTTCGGAGTAAGACTCTTCACGCGTGAAGCAAATCCTCGAAGCGAAACTCCCGCGTCTGCCTGGAACGCTTTCCGCCCGGGAAAAAGGATTTCGAAACTGGCAGCACGCTCCTGTTCGACACTGGGATTCGCATATAATCCCTGAGTGATCCCCCAGAGATCCGTTGAGCGCATCACTAAACTGATCGAGGGTATGCTTAAAAGCGCGTTGGTGAGATTAAAGCCAGGCAATGGATTTTTAAGAGCCAGACCATTCATTTCAAAGGACGCCGGAAAATTTTCCGGCCATTTCGCCGGAACCGCAGCCGGTCTGGTCTGATTGGCTACCTCGGAAGGAAAAATAAAACTATGCGTGGCGACTCCATTTTCTTCGCGTCCCTCCTTTAGTGCAACGGCCCGTATCAACGTCGTGTTCGTCACTGGCAAAACGATCTTCGTTGCCCGGACCGCAGTTCCGTTTGTCCGAGAGGGTTGGCTTCCGTCTGTGGTGTAGACAAGACTCGCTCCCGTTATGTCGGTCGAAATTGTCAAATTGAAGGGAGAGAAATAGAAACCCCGCTCCGGATTTAAGAATACGCCACCGCCTACCAGTTTGCCTTGCCCCGCCGGGTACGAGCCCTGAAGCAATCCTAATAAGATAATCTTAAAAACAAATCGCATAGTCCACTCACAAACCAGTTTTAGGCTTTGGCCCAACCGCTGTCACGGAATCTTCCAATTGAAAGTGCGCCAAAGGCCCCCGCGATGGAGAGCTCAGCAATTCTCATTTTGTCGGAGCGGGTCCTGATTATGCCGCCCCGATGGGGCTGGGATGTAGTTTTTGGATCGTTTCTACAAATATGCCGCGCCTACGGCGCTTCCGGTTCGGCCAAAATGAGAACTGCTGTGGAGAGCTTGACAACTATATCCGTAACGGATATAGACACAAACAATGAAAACTGCGGCTCAGAATCCGAAGACTTTGCTACCTCTCTCACCTGCCGTTTTCCACGTACTCCTGGCCCTGAGCGATGGCGAGCAGCACGGGTACGCAATCATGCGGGAGGTTGCCGGCTCAACTGGAGGCACTCTCAAAATGGGGCCTGGAACCCTTTACGGGACTATAAAGAGAATGCTTGAATCCAAACTCATTGAGGAATCTGAGGAGAGACCTGATCCAGAAAAAGACGATGAACGACGACGCTACTACCGGCTCACTCCGTTCGGAATGACGACCGCGAAGCTGGAAGCGAGCCGGCTTGAAACCCTGGTTCGGGCAGCACGCGGTAAAAAGCTTCTTGGATTGAAAGGCGCCAATCAATGAAATCGCCCCGCCACGACCATCAGGCCATTTCTCCCCGCCTCTACGCGAAGTTGTTACGCTTCCACCCCAAGTCCTTTCGCGATCTGTTTGGGGACCAGATGAACCAGCTCTTTCGCGAGCAATATCGCGATGCTCTGAAACTCGGTCGCGCAGCATTGGTTGGCTTTTGGATACGAATATTCAGCGATTTCTTTCAAACGGCAGTCCGTGAGCACTGGAACAACATAATAAAAGACAACATGAATACACCTTTCGAAGCTCTATTCCGAAAACCCAAAATTTCTTTCAAAAAGATCTTCTTCACCATTCTGCTAACCTGCATCGCAATTCTTTCAATCAAGATCGCATTGGAGCCAAGGATTTACCAATCGATCGCCCGATTCGAGATTTCCCGAACGGGCGTGACGGAAGACAAAGATCCTTATTTCATCGAGACTGAGATTGCGAAGATAACTTCCAGAAGTGTCCTCGAAAGAACCATAGGGACCTCGGGATTGGAAAGGACCCTGGAACGGCAATCCCACCACGCAACGACGCCGGAGGAGCAGTATGGATTTTTGCGCGACAGCGTCAATGCGCGCCGGAGTCCAAACACCAGCCTT
>JAQGOX010000909.1 GCA_028293365.1 Verrucomicrobiales bacterium
CCGGGGCGAGTCGTGATTTTGAAGGACGCAAACTTCATTTCCGTTGGACTGTTGCCGGAGTGGTTGGAGATCAACCCAGCTTCGAGCACACGTTTAAAAAGCCCGGGTTCTATCGTCTTGGCCTTACGGTTGATAATGGGGCCCTGGCTGATCTTGCGTGGCGCGACCTGATAGTGAGCGACCCGGTGAAGGCGGAAATCGGAACTGAAGATCAGGCCGGCCGGTGGGGATTCGAGTTGGAAGGCAACAACGATGGACGCGGTCGTATCCAGTTTACCGCGGATTTCGATGCGGTGGTTGGCAAGAATTCGCTCCGATTCACTCCCAATCCCTATCCTGGCTTCTACGCCACAGCGATTTTTCCGGGCGATCGCAGTGCTGACTGGGATTTCTCCGCGAAAACGAAGGTTCGTTTTTGGATCAAAGCAGAGAATCCAAATCTGCCCGGTTTTCAGAATCCCGGACCGGTCCTTTGGCTCTATTGCAAAGGTGGAAAAGTCAAAATCGAACCGTCGAAAGGCCGCAATCTTTTTAGTGATCTGCCCTTTAGCGAGGCGCGCTGGACGTGGTTGCCAATAGAAATGGCTCTTTCTGGTGGGTCCGGGTGGACCCGCGAGGATTCCGGCGGAGTCGATTTGAAACACGTTACTGGTCTTGGAATCGCACTCGATTCCTGGGAGAACGAACCTTTTACGGTCTGGCTGGATGGTTTGGAAGCCGAGTGAACAAGTTCTTGCTTCCCTTTTGGGAAATGGGTTTTTACAGTGCCCGGCTTATATTTTTGAAATTTAATTGAAACGCTAATCCACGAATTTTATGGGCGCAGATACATCAGTTGCACAGCAAGTCGAAGCTCCTCCGCTGAAACCGTTGAGCTTTAAATCCAAACTCGCCGCCACGCCGGCGAATCCACCGAAGTATTCGCTCAAGGTGAAAAATGCCAGGGGAGAAGAGGTCGTTCTCGCTGATCCGCGCGCAACGCGTGCGTTGATCGCACTGATGGATGTTCATGCAGTGAATGGCGGAGCGGCCTGCCATTGGGGCGGTCCGGCTGCATTCGCGGAAATCATGGCGGCCATCCACGGCATCATGTTCCAAACCAAGGATCGGCAATGGTTTGATGCTTACAATTTCGTCAACGACGCCGGGCATACTGAAAACGGCATTTACGCACTACGCGCACTCTATGGATTTGATGGCCAGACTTTCGAAGATTTGAAGGGTTTTCGCAGTATCAAAAGCAAGCTTACCGGCCACGGCGAGTCGCATTTGAATCCACAGGGAGTTTTGCTTAGCAACGGGCCGCTCGGTTCGGCCGTGCCCCAGGCGCAAGGCCTGGCCATCGCTGATAAAGTGGCAAAACGGGATCGAGTCACCATTTGCACGATTTCCGACGGTGCCTCCATGGAAGGCGAAGCCAAGGAAGCGTTTGCCGCAATTCCGGGCTTGGCCTCGAAAGATCGGGTGAACCCGTTCGTTTTGGTAGTTTCTGACAACGACACCAAACTTTCCGGACGCATCACGAAAGATGCTTTTAGCATGGAGCGCAGTTTTGATGCGATGAGCGCGCTGGGGTGGAATGTTATTCACGTCGCCAATGGCCACAATCTGCAGGATGTGTATAGCGCCGTGGAAACCGGAATCCATCAGGCAATTGCCAATCCGAATTTTCCGGTCTGTCTCATTGTAAAGACGATCAAAGGTTATGGCGTGAAATCCACCATGGAGAACGCTGCGGGCGGACACGGATTCCCTCTGAACAACGGTGAGAAAATTGTCGCGTTCGTGGATGAGATTTACGGGGGGACCGTGCCCGAAGAATTCGCAAACTGGGCGAAGGCATTACATACCGATTGGGAGCAGAAGGAAGCAGCCAAGAAAGCCAAAGCCCTGGCCTCCACCGGCTCGGCGCCAACGGCCAGCCCAAAAAAGGACAAGGTTCAGAGCGGTCTGGCCAAGGGTGCGATCAAAGCGGCAACGGAAGGCTGGCCGGTTTTTTCTGTTTCCGCGGATGTGCAGGGATCGACCGGAATCAGCCCCTTCCAAAAGACGTTTCCCGACCGTTATATCGAAGTTGGGATTGCGGAGTCGAACATGATCAGCACGGGTGCCGGTCTATCAAAAGGCGGTTTCATTCCGATCGTTGATACGTTCGGCCAGTTTGGTGTGACCAAGGGAAATCTTCCTCTGACGATGGCTGCCCTCTCCCAGGCGGAAGTGATCGCGATATTCTCGCACGTTGGTTTTCAGGATGCCGCGGACGGCGCTTCGCATCAGGCCACAACCTATTTCGCGGCAACCTCGGCCATCCCTCACACTACGGTGATCGCCCCCTCCTGCTCGGATGAAGCGGAAGCCTTCATGCACGAAGCGATCAAGCGATTTGGCGAAGCTCGCAACGCTGGAAAAGAAGCCGAAAATTACATCTTTTTCGTCGGTCGAGAAAATTATCCTTTGACCTGGGTAGAAGGCGCAAAGTTTCCGTGGGGCAAAGCGCAAGTGTTAAGCGAGGGGAGTGATGTGGTTTTGATCGCTTCAGGTCCGCTATTGAGCAAAGCAATCGAAGCTGGAAAAAAGCTCGCGGAAAAAGGGCGCAAAGCGACCGTGATCAATAATCCATTCATCAACCACGTCGACCTCGAAACGATTGGCAAGGCTGTGAAAGCGGCCCAGGGACGGGTGGTTACTATTGAGGATCATCAGGTTATTTGTGGAATGGGCGCACAGGTTTCTCATGCTCTCTCGCAAGCTGGAATCGCGCATCGAATTCATTCTCTTGGCATTAAAGGTGAATTCGGCCAATCGGCGTATCTGGCCGACGAGCTTTATAAACTGCACGGCCTCACTGCCGAAAAAATGGTCGAAGCCGCCGAGCAGTTATTGCAATAGTATTGCCTATCGAGTTGATCGACGTATAACCAGGTTGGTTCGGCGAAACTGAAATTGGACATGCGCCCCGCCACCTCAGTGCAAGGCGCTGTTCTCGGCAGTTCGTTTGTCTTGAAGGTGACATTCGATTTGGCGGCCGGTGCGGTCTGTTTCGAATGGTCGCAGACGACCGCTCCGGAGCCGATCGCAAAGCTTAGTCTGGTGCCAGTCGACCAGAAGGCTCGGTTCTTTAATACCGTTCTTAATCTTGTTGATAAGGACCTCACGATCATTGACGCGTGCAACGATTGGCCCGCTTCCATCCGTGCTTTGGTTAAGCGTATACGCAATTTGCATCCACTCATAGCGGACGAATTGCAAATTGGCCTTTTAAGCCATACCGATTTGGGAATGGCCAAGGCTGGGCGGTGGCTTCCGTTAAAAATACCGTCTGACATCGATTCCTGGAAATGGCTCGAACGTGAGATTTCTCAGTTTGCCAAACTATGTGAATCCTCCTTTGCCGCAGGCCAGACTTCCTCTGACGTGGGCCGGGTATGCCTGTATTTGCTGGCATGTGCGCTTCTTGAGATTGCTCCATCGGTGCCTGAATCGAGCAAGAAACTGAATCGAAACGCGTCGTTGTATGATCTCTCAGTGACGTTTGATGAAGGCAATGGATTTGCAGAGTTCGCCTGGGCTGATCCCAGCCTGAATAGCACTGTGGCCATCGGTCGCGTTCGGTGCACCGGCAGAGAGCAGGTGACATGGGAATTGGAACGAGACGGCGAGATCAAATCCACGGTATCTTCGCGCGAGGATGCCATCATCCGCGCTGCGTTTAATCAGTGGATTCATGCGTTTCCAACCGCTCTCCAGACATTTAAAGGATTCACCGTCAGTCTGACCGTCAAATCAGCGAATCCAGTTCGCAAACAAATACCCCCCTTCGGGTCCGCCGGACTGATCCATTCCTGGATTCACAGGAACCTTGTGAACATGATTGACGAGCAGCGGCTTCGGTTCTCTTCAACGGAACCGAGAGTGGGCGGTTTTGACATCCTGGGGCAGTCCGAACTTGAGAATTACGAACATCGTTTAGTAAAACAGCGAAAAAAGCGGGAAGCGGAGGAGGCACAACGACGGGAAACGCTCGCGCAGTTGGCAGAACAGCGCCGGCAAAGGGAATTGAAAAAGGAGGAGGCGATCAGGCTGGAGAAAGTTCGGCGGGCCATGGAGGCCGCATCGAAGGTCAAGACACAAATCTCGAATGCGAAAATTAAGGGGAAGGAGCGCGCGCCATTGCCTCCGGTTCCGATCCATTTCGAGACGCCGGCCCTTTCGATTCAGGAAACTGCCTTTCCGATTTCAGATCTGAATGGTTATTTTCTGCGGGAACGCGCCGCGCTGTGGTGGGTTTCCAATCAATCGGACGATTTGCTCTGTCTGTCCTATTGCCGGGTCGAGCGGTTGGAATATCAAATTCGCACCGCTTTGCGAGTACTCGGTCCGTTGCGGGGACGCGCGTTGCTTTCCGATGAAGTGGGACTTGGCAAAACGATCGAATCCGGTCTTGTGATCAAGGAGTTGTTCACGCGCGGAATGGTCAAACGCTTTCTAGTGCTCACCGTGCCGTCACTGGTGGATCAATGGCAGGAAGAACTGAGCGACAAGTTTGGGCTGGAGACCGTCACGACGAATGATGCGACCGTGCGCGGGGACGCGCAACAATTCTGGAATGAAAATACTGGGATCGTCGCCAGTCTCCACACGCTTAAGCAACCCGCACACTTGGAAATCGCGCGCAAAATACAATGGGACATATTGGTCGTGGATGAGGCTCACTATCTTCGCAATCGTGAGTCCCAGGCCTGGCAGGCGGTGAATGCGCTTCCGCGGCAGTTTCTGCTCCTGCTAACCGCCACACCGGTGCAGAACTCGCTCGAGGAACTTTATAATTTGGTGACACTCCTTCAGCCGGGCCAGTTGCCCACACCGAAGGAGTTCCGAGCTCGATTCATTGATCCCAAGCGCCCGAGGCAGCCGCGCGAGCCCGAAGAATTGCGGCGTCTGCTCGGCCAGGTCATGATTCGCAATACACGAGCCAATTCGGGAATTCAATTGCCGCCGAGAAGGGCCGAAACCATCTTTTTCGAGCCTGACGAAGCCGAACGGCTTTTTTGGAAAACCTGGGAGGACGAATTCCGCGCCAGCCTGGCGAAATTTAACCCAAGTCAATCCAGCCTCTGGGGGAGATTGCTCCTGCAAACCGCCGCGAGCAGCCCGGCCGCCTGGCGGGCTGCTCTCGAAAAGTTTCCCGATGCGAAAACCGCTCGCGCCTGGCATGACCAGTCACCACTCGAATCAAGCTGGCGGCGCAAAGCAGAGTTGATTCTGCCACTAACTCGCGGCGATGGCGGGGTGGTTATCT
>JAQGOX010000917.1 GCA_028293365.1 Verrucomicrobiales bacterium
GGAACGATTCAATATCGCGGCAGCGATGGCGCGTTCCACTCATGGTTGCGGCACCGCTTTGAAATTGCTTCAACGAACAACAGCCCAATATCGGCGACTGGCATTCGAATCAAAGTGTCCGATGGTAATACCGATATAGACGAGGTTGAAGTGAACACGCCAGCCGTAGCGCCACCTTCTCAATTGAAGGTCAAGATCAGTCGCAACGGAAACATTGTCATTCTTGAATGGCCCAGCGGAAATCTTGAGTCTGCTCCGGCGATCACCGGACCCTGGGGAAGTGTGCTGAATGTTAACAGTCCGCTTGACGTCACTATTGGCGGCACTTCACAGTTGTTCTATCGGCTGCGTCAGTGATCGACCAATCGTATTTAAAGTCAGTTATGAAGATCAAAAGCTTTGCCGTAAGCCGGAACGGTCGACGGAGTAAGATTGCTGTTCCGGGCATTAGGTGCGCTTTTACGCTCATCGAACTGCTTGTTGTCATTGCCATCATTGCCATTCTCGCCAGCATGTTGCTTCCGGGATTGGGCAAAGCGAAAGCAAAAGCTCAGGGAGCTCTGTGCATGAGCAATCAAAAACAGTTGGCGCTTGGCTGGATCCTTTATGCCGACAGCTATAACGACAACCTGGTTTGGAATGACCTCTCTGCCACTGGCTCGGGTTGGGTGCGCGGAATTCTGAATTACGATGGGAATAACCCGGATAATACGAATACGTTAAACTTGACCGATCCTCAGTACGCGAAACTTGCGCCCTATACTTCAGGGACTGCCGGCATCTACAAATGCCCCGCAGATAAGAGCACCGTTAAAATAAAAGGCGCGGTCTTTCCTCGTGTGCGCAGCTTATCCATGAGTCAGGCGATGAATTCACGCGATGACTGGTTAAGTTATCTCACACAGAAAAAATATATGGTGTTTCGGAAAATGTCGGATCTGCTACGCATGGGGCCTTCCCAGGCCTACGTCTTTATCGATGAGCATCCCGACAGCCTCAATTATGGGGATTTTGCCGTCGCGATGAATGACGGTGTTGCTCCAACCCGCATCTACATGATAGATGTTCCAGCGAGCTCTCATAATGGCGCGGGAGGATTGAGTTTCGCGGATGGACACGCGGAAGTGCATCGTTGGCTGGATTCTCGAACCAGGGTTCCGGTAAGCGGCAATTACATGTCATCATCTGTCGTTTCATCGCCGAACAATCGTGACATGATCTACTTGTCACAACATGCTTCGATCCGTGCCGAATAAGTCCGGGACCGTCGTGCAGAAGGCAATTTGTCCGATGATTAATTTGAAAGGCTGGTTAACAACATGGGCATTATTCTTTGTCACCGCCGCTCGATTGGTCCAGATCAATGCGGATGAGGTGGACCTCGCCAAAATTCCTCCCCCAGTGAGCCGAACGGTTCATTTCGTCGAGGACATTCACCCCATCTTTTCCAGGAATTGTTATAAATGCCATGGAGCGGAAAAGCAAAAAAACGGCCTTCGGCTTGACGTTAAATCGATTGCATTGAGGGGCGGAAGTTCCGGACCGGTGATAATACCGCGCAACGGCGCTGATAGCCTCCTGATCCAATATGTGTCAGCCTTGCCCGAAGAGAAGGCGATGCCCCAGAAGGGGCCCAGACTCACTACGGAAGAGATTAGCATTCTCCGAGCCTGGATAGATCAGGGGGCAGAGTGGCCGGACGGGCTTGACCCGAAGGATTTCAAAGGTGAGCAGGAGCATTGGGCCTTCACGCCGTTGCTTCGCCCTCCAGTGCCCGAAGTCGTAAAAAAGGAATGGGTTCGGAATGTCATCGACCGTTTCGTTCTGGCCCGATTGGAGAAAGAAAAGCTCACACCTTCTCCCGACGCGGATAAGGTGACTTTAATCAGGCGGTTGTATTCTACATTGATCGGCCTTCCTCCAACTCCGGAGGAAGTGAAAAGTTTCCTCGCGCAGGATAGCCCTCAAGCCTACGAGGAACTGGTCGAACGCCTCCTGAACTCGCCTCGTTACGGCGAGCGATGGGCCCGCCATTGGCTCGATATAGTGCGCTTTGCGGAAAGCAACGGCTTTGAGACAAACACCGAAAGACCCAATGCCTGGCCTTACCGCGATTACGTCATTAAGGCGTTCAACGACGACATGCCTTACCCGGAATTCATTGCCGAACAGTTGGCGGGGGATGCGCTTAAAGCCGACGCGGCCACCGGTTTTCTCGTGGCCGGTGCAAACGATGCCGTGAAAAGTCCGGACATTAATTTAACCGCCCAGCAGCGCATGGATGAACTCCACGATATGGTGGCTACGACCGGAAGCGCGTTCCTTGGTTTGACGGTCGGTTGTGCTCGCTGTCACAATCACAAGTTCGATCCGATTTCGCAGGTCGATTACTATTCGATGCAAGCCATCTTCGCTGGCGTACAGCATGGCGAAAGGCAATTGCATGGTCCCGGAGACGAAGAAGGAATGCAGAAGGCCGAATCGGAGCGGCGTGAAGTTGCCCGACTGGATGATCAGTTGTTCGCGTTTATCCCCACCGCGGATCCATCACCCTCAGTGCGGGCGACACGAGCGCCCGTTGCCCGATTAAACGAAGAAAAATTTGCTCCCGTTCAGGCCCGATCCGTACGCTTTTCAATCAATGCAACTGCCGATGGCTCAGAACCCTGTTTGGATGAGCTGGAAATCTATACCTCGGGAGAGCATCCACAAAATATTGCGCTTGCTGCTTCCGGCGCGAAGGCCAAGGCCTCGGGCACATATCCCAATTCCGACCTCCACAAGCTGGAACATATCAACGATGGAAAGACCGGAAATAGCCATAGTTGGATTTCAAATGAGCGGGGAAAAGGATGGGTACAAATCGATCTTCCCCAACCAGCTCTTATAGATCGTGTCATTTGGGGACGAGACCGGGAAGAGGTGTATCGGGATCGATTGGCTTTGGTGTATGCGATTGAGGTTTCGGAAGGCTCAAACGTTTGGAAGACTGTGGCAGAACGAACGCCCATGAGGCCCCCGGTCCATCCTCGCTTAAACGTTGACCGTTTTGCGCCGGTGGACGCCAGGTTTCTCAGGTTTACGGTGTCGCAAACAACCGGCGCAGAGCCATGCATTGACGAATTGGAGATCTATACGGCTGAAGACGCTTCTCGGAATATAGCGCTGGCAGCATCCGGAACCAGGGTCACCGCTTCAGGCAGTTACGCCGGGAATGAGAATCACAAACTCGAGCATATTAACGACGGAAAGGTTGGAAACAGCCGAAGCTGGATCTCGGACGAGCCTGGCCGCGGTTGGGTCCAGTTCGAGTTTCCGGAAAAAGTTACGATTAATC
>JAQGOX010000954.1 GCA_028293365.1 Verrucomicrobiales bacterium
ATCGGATTTCTCTTGTTGGTTTCACTGGTTTTAAGCGCTGGTTTGGCGGCGGTCGGCAAATACATGACTGGCCTGATGCCGGGCATGCAAATGGTTGCCCAATTCTTGAACCTGGTCGTGTCGTTCGGAATCATAACTCTCCTATTTGCGATGATTTTTAAATTATTACCGGATGTTAAGATCGCCTGGAAGGATGTGTGGGTTGGAGCTGCCTTTACGGCATTGCTGTTTACCATCGGTAAATTCGGATTGGGATTGTATTTGGGAAAAAGCGCAGTGAGCTCCGCTTACGGAGCGGCCGGGTCTCTCGTAGTCGTGCTATTATGGGTTTACTGGTCTTCACAGATACTTTTCTTTGGAGCGGAACTTACCCAGGTTTACGCCAACGAATACGGAACGAAAGTAGTGCCCAAAGAGCATGCTGTAATGGTCATTCAGCCTGAGCCGAAGGAACTGCCAAAGGGAGAGGCAATTCCTTCTCAAACCGGGACCGGACAGAATTCGCGGCCTCCGAAGTCACGGAGCAAACCCTCTTTTGTCGGCGCTCTTCCTGCGTTTCTATTGGTCGGACTGGCATTGCTTCCTAAACGGAAGTCGAAGGGAATCAAACGGTTTCTTCCAAAGCCATTGTGATCGTTTGCTTTGCAACGCAATTATTTCTCATTCTTTTTTGCGACTGCGGTAATCCTTGAATGTCACTGAGTTGAACTCTAGACTGCGCCAAGTTGGCACATGATTCGATCGTTTGCTTTTACAACTCAGGGGCGGGCGCACACGCAGGACATCGACATGTTTCTCATGCCGACCATTCTGGTTGATACAAATCTTTTCCTGTGGGTGGATCTGGAAAAACCGACTGCCGCGGAGACAACTGGAGTACTTGAGAACGTATTCCACTTTCATCCACTTTCCATACAGGATTGCGTAGCGCCCAGTCCGGTTCCCAAGGTCGAAGAGTACAATCCGCAGGAAAACGATCAATTTGCTCCTTACCTGTTCATCGTGATCCACGCGGTCGATTACAATCAGAAGGATGATGTATTTCGAACCAGTGAACTGAATTTTTTTCTTGGGAAGAACTTCCTGGTTACCTACCACGACGTTCCATTGAAAAGCACACAGAGCACGGTGGACCGGTGTCAAAAGAAGGCGCTCAACGTCGGAAGAGGTCCTGATCGGCTGGCACATACGATTCTGGATGCAATCGTTGACAATTATAAACCGGCTCTCGATGAACTGGCTTCGGAGATCGCGAACCTTGAGTCGGATGCTCTGGAAACCACGGGGCCCGAGATTCTGGCGAAAATAATCGCGCTCAAAAAGGAGGTTTTCAATCTCAGACGGATTATTGGGCCGCAAAGGGCGGTGCTTGCCCGATTTGCGCACGGTGAATTCAAATTGATCCGCCCACATTTAGTTCCCTATTTTCGCGATATTTATGATGGCATTTTTCAGATTGAAGAAATGGCACATTCCTACACCGATTCATTGACCGCGGTTCTGCAGGTGTACTTGACCATGTCGTCCAACCGAACGGGGGAGGTGGTCAAACTGCTGACTATCATCACGGTAATAACCACTCCGTTAATGATGATTGGAACGTGGTACGGAATGAATTTTAAAAACATGCCGGAACTGGACGCCCGGCATGGATATGCCGTTGCGGCATCGACTATGCTCATTTCGACTGCGGCCACATTCTATTATTTCAAACGAAAGAAGTGGCTGTGACCGGAGAGCGAGCCATCAGATATGCCGGGATCTAAATCCAGTTTTCTCGACAAGGTGCTTGGCCGGATTGGGCGTCTCGATACCCAGGGCCTGCAAACGGTGGTCCAACGACTCGCACGCGAGCGCAGCTTTCTCGAAACGCTCTTCGACGCCATCGAAGACGGGATTCTCGTACTGGATGAAACCGGACGGGCTATCTATTTCAATGAAGCAGTCAGCCGGCTATTGGGTCTGCAACCGGGTGCCGCCGAGGGTAAACACATCTCAGAATTCCTTTCCCAATTCAATTGGGAAAGTTGCGCGCATCTGAATGCCCAGGATGGCCCGCGCGTGATGCGGCAGGAGTTCGAAGTTTCTTTTCCGCGCGAGCGGTTTCTTCATGTCTATGCCACGCCGCTGGACGGTGAACGCAGTGGAAGTTCCGGGGTGGCTTTGATTTTACACGACGCAACCGAGGCTCGTCAAAAGACCTTCGAAGCCATTGAAAGTGAACGCATCCAGGCGTTGACCCTGTTGGCGGCGAGCGTCGCGCATGAAATCGGAAATCCGCTGAATGCTCTGCACATCCACCTGCAATTGATCGAGCGAGAAGCTAAAAAACTTCGGAAATTGGGTGATAAAGGCACCGCAATGCGCCTGGGTTCGGCACGCGCGAAACTGACTGAAATCGCGGAAGAGACGCGTGCAATCTCAGATCGTTTCGAGCAGTATTTGTCTGTCGCGAAGGGCGAAATAACCCGGCTCGACTATATTGTCACCCAGTTTTTACAAGCTATTCGTCCTCGACCGCCACAGATGACCCCGGCCTCTTTGAATGCGGTCGTGGACGAAACAGTAGAATTGCTTCGGCCGGAAATCGAGAATCGAGGGCAACGGCTTGAGGTCAAGAAGGCCCGGGAAATTCCGCTCGCGCCGTTTGATGCGGCCCAGCTTAAACAGGTGCTGGTCAACCTGATGAAGAATGCGATGCAGGCGATGCAAAAGGAGGGTGTTTTGACGATCGCGACAGGCAGCACGTCGGAAGGGGTTTGGTTGAGCGTCACTGACACGGGTTGTGGAATCCCGCAGGAACAAATCAACCGCATATTCGAACCTTTCTTCACCACCAAGAAGAAAGGTTCCGGTCTTGGGTTAATGATAGTCCAAAGGATCATTCGAGAGCACGGCGGGAGAATCGATTTGCAGAGCCATCCCGGCAGGGGAACGACTTTTGGAATTTGGCTGCCGCTGCATGAGCCCCATCCGCGTTTGCTCGGTTCTGCGGCCGAGGCACACGTTCATAATTGATCTCATGGCTGTAAATAAACCAATGCTTTTAATCGTCGATGACGAAAAAAATCAGCGTGAAGGATTGCGCGCTGCCCTGGAGGATCACTACGACATCTATCTGGCGGATTCCGCCGCTGCCGCGATTCATCTGCTCGAGACAGAACATTTCGACGTTCTTTTGACCGATTTTCGGATGCCAAGCGAAGATGGGATGAAACTCATCACGCGCGCGAAATCGCTCCCGAAGCCTCCCATTTGTATTTTGATGACCGCATACGGTTCCGAGGAACTGGCGGTGGAGGCGATGAAAAAAGGAGCCGATGACTATATTCCCAAGGGCAAACTTCAGATCGACGAGCTGGAATTCCGCATCAATCGGGCGATGCGGCATCAATCACTCGAAGTCGAAAATGATAGCCTGCATAAAAGGCTCGATGAAAAATTTGGGCTCGAAAATGTCATCGGTCAGGCTCCGGTTATGCAGGAAGTCTTCGATCTGGTCCGCCAGGTCGCTCCAAGTCGCGCCACGGTTTTGATCGAGGGCGAAAGCGGTACCGGAAAAGAACTAATAGCCAAGGCGATTCATCAACTTAGTCCAAGGTCGAAATATCCATTGGTCGCAGTCCATTGCGCTGGTTTGGCTGCAAGCCTGCTGGAAAGCGAATTGTTTGGTCACGAGAAAGGAGCTTTCACTGGAGCGCATGAACGGCGGATCGGACGCGTGGAACAGGCACAAGGAGGAACACTTTTTCTGGACGAGATCGGTGAAATCGACGCCACAGTTCAGGTGAAGCTGTTGCGCTTTCTGGGGGAGCGCACGTTCGAGCGGGTCGGCTCGAGCAAGACTCATTCTGCGGATGTCCGCCTGGTTGCGGCAACGAACAAAAACCTTCAGCAAATGGTAAAGGCCGGAACATTTCGGGAAGATCTGTATTTCCGCTTGAATGTGGTCGCAATCCAAATGCCTGCATTACGGGAACGACGGGGTGATATTCCGCTGCTTGCCCGGGCGTTCCTGCGAGAATTCGCCTCACAAAATGAGAAGAAAGTGAACGATTTCGACCCTTCGGCAATCGAAGCGATCATGGTTTACGATTGGCCTGGGAATGTTCGCGAGCTTCGGTCGGCAGTTGAACATGCCGTCGTGCTCTGCCGGGGCGAGACAATTCAGATCCGCGATCTGCCTCCGGCGGTCCGTGGTGCAACGTCGAGTAGCCCCGCAACTGTCTCCGCAATGGTTGGATCTGGAGATTTGACTGTGCAGGAAGCGGAAAAGCAGTTGATTATTCGCGCGTTGAATGAAGCAAAAGGGAACCGCAGCGCCGCAGCGCTCAAAATTGGGATGAGCCGCCGCACCTTACATCGCAAACTTCACACCTATCACCTCGAAGGATTTTAAAAGATGCAGCCAGGATTACAGGAATGGATTCATAAGTTGGAGCTCGGAGTCGGAACACGCTACGTCAAGATCGGCTTGCTCGTGCTGGGATTTCTTACACTCGCCTTTCGTTATGATGTGGCTGAATACAAAGCATTCGCGACCAGCGAAGCAATGGACTCCGCGCAACTTGGCCGCAACATTGCGCAGGGAAGGGGGTACACGACGCGATTTATCAGGCCTTTGAGCGTGGCATTGCTCGACAAGGTTCGAGGCGATAATCAACCGGTGCTTAAAACCGATCAACCCGACATTTCCAACGCGCCAGTTTATCCTCTCCTGCTCGCGGGTCTTTTTAAGGTCTTGCCTGTTGAATTCTCGATCGGTCACGCGACGGCTTATGATAAATATCAGCCTGAAGTTTTCATCGCCATTTTTAATCAGATCTTATTTGCGGTTGCGATTGTGTTTTTATTTTTGTTGGCCCGGAAACTTTTCGATGAGACCGTAGCGATGGTCAGTGCCATCATCTTCGCCGCCTCGGATTTGGTTTGGAGGTTCAGCGTCTCGGGTCTTTCGACCGTTTGGTTGATCTTGATCTTTCTGGGAATTATCTGGTGCCTGGTTTCTATCGAGCAAGCCACCTTGCCCTCGGCACCCACGCCGGAAAAGCCGATTGCGACCGAGAATTCAATCGGGTGGTTCGCGATGATGGGAATTGTTCTGGGCGTTTTGCTGGCGACGGGAGCGCTCACGCGCTACGCCTTTGGCTGGCTGCTTATTCCAGTTGTGGGATATGGCGTAATTGTTTTTGGAAAACATCGGGGTTTGGTTTGCACCCTTGTTTGTTTTACTTTTCTGATTTTGTTGGCACCGTGGTGTTACCGGAACTACCAGATTTCCGGGCATTGTTTTGGCACGGCTGGGTTTGCAATCTATGAACAAACCTCCTACTTCCCTGGCGCCCGGCTCGAACGCTCCATACCGAAAAGTTTTGAAGTGTTTTTAAATAACACAGGATTGCATGACTTCTTCCATAAACTCCTGGTGCAGGGGGACTTGATCGTCCGAAATGAGGCCGGTAAAATCGGCGGCAACTGGCTTTGTACCGGGCTTTTTATTTGCGGGATCCTCATTCCGTTTCGCAGTCTGTCTCTCACGCGGTTGCGGTTTTTCGTTCTGTTTGCGCTTGTGGTTGCAGGAGTTTCCGCAGCCCTGGGGCGCACGCATCTGTCTTTTGATTCCCCTGAAGTGAATACGGAGAACCTTTTTGTCCTGATGCTCCCGATAGTTATCGTATTTGCCGTGGCTCTGTTTTTTACGTTGCTGGAACAACTGGTTTTGCCTCATCCGGCTGTCCAAAGCGTCATCGTCGTCGTGTTTGTGATCCTCGCGTCCCTGCAACTGATTTTCACTCTGCTTCCTCCACGAAGTCTGCCAGCAGCGTATCCGCCTTATTCGCCACCAATGATTCAAACGGTATCGCGATGGCTCAAAAGCGATGAATTAATGATGAGTGATATGCCTTGGGCGGTGGCGTGGTACGGAGACCGGCAGTGCATTTGGACTACGTTGGACGCAGGTCTCGACCATTCCGGTGATTTTTTTACAATTAATGATTATCAGAAGCCGATTCATGGTCTGTACTTGACTCCTTTAACAATTGATACACGTTTTGTCTCGGAGATGATCAGAAACCCGGACGGAGCCTGGGGGCGTTTTGTACTGGAAAGTTTACTGCGGACAAATGTGCCGACTGGATTCCCGCTCAAAAATGCGCCGAAAGGCTTCCTCCCGGATTTCTTATTTTTGAGTGATCGGGTACGGTGGAAGAACGACTTGAAGCAATGACTTTACTCCATTTTATTGTTTGACAAGACGTTGTGCCGAAAGTAAAACGTACCCGCTTTTCAAGAAAAAGGTCGAGCGCAAAACTTGTTTGAATTAGGATAAACTACGTATGAAGAAATTTATCACGACTGCCGGTTTAGCTGTTCTCGGAGCAGCGGGTGTACAGGGTGCCTGGGCTCCAGGAGCTTCTTCCACTGAGACGACTAAGCCCTGGAGTGTCTCGGCGACACTGCGCGGTTTTTACGATGACAATTATGCGACCCGCAACGCGCATGACCCTTCGGTTCAAAAGCGGGATAGCTTTGGTTTTGAAATCAGCCCTTCTGCTGCGCTGAATATCTTCCGCGATCAAACTTCCTTTGGTTTGAGCTATGTCTATGACATGCGCTACTATGATGATCGCAAAAACAATAAAGCTGATCATAGTCATCAGATTAACGGAAAAGTTAGTCACGCATTTTCTCCTCGATTCAAGCTCGACGCGAATGACTCATTTGTAATCGCCCAGGAGCCGACATTGATCGACCCAAACGGGACCTCGCTCGCTCCCCTCCGCTCTGATGGTAACAACATGCGGAATACGGTCGGCATTTCATTTACGGCTGGGCTTACTGAAACGATCGACAGCGTATTTACTTACACTGGCACGTGGTACGATTACGATGAGCAGGGGCCTGGAAGTCGCTCGGCGCTTCTGGATCGCTGGGAACATCTGCTGAGTTTCAATTTGCGCCGTCCGATTTTCGAACGAACCGTTGGAGTGATCGGTTACCAATACGGAATGGTCGATTATAACAGCAAAGATTCGGTCGCGTTTGCTGGACCTTATATCTCTCCTGACGTGCGTGACAACCACTCGCACTACGGCTATTTGGGAATCGACCAAACATTTTCGCCTACTTTGAACGCGTCGGTCCGTGGCGGTGTCCAAGTCACCGAATACGACGACAAGAATTCGATCCAGAAAGATACGTGGGGTCCTTATGTTGACGCGAATGCGACATGGTTGTATACCCAGGGGAGCTATGCTCAACTCGGAGTCAGGCATCAACGTATGCAGACGGATGTCGGTGTTCTTGTTGGAGGATTTGCTCCGAACCAGGACGCTGAAGCAACCACTGTTTATGGATCCATTAATCATCGGTTTGGACCATTGGTGGCGAGCTTAATTGGGAGCTACCAACATGCTGATTTGCATGGTGGCCTCTCGGACGGAAAAGCGGATGATTACTTGCTGGCGGGCATTAATCTCACATATGAAATCAACAAGTTTTTGGCGGCTGAAACCGGTTACAACTACGATAACCTTGATTCTGAACTCAATCGGATTCCTGGGGTTTATCGCAGTTTCTCGCGTAACCGCGTGTATGTCGGCATCCGCGCTACTTATTAAGGCCCAACGTTAAACTTACCCGGGGAGGCTGGATGTCATTCTAGCCTCCCTTTTTTTTCCATGGAAGCTCCCAAGTTCAATCATAATAACGCCAACGGCACTGCCACCGGTAATAGTAATAATTCGGCCACTTCAGAGTCGAAGCTTCATTTCCTCGATTATTGGCGAATCATTCGAATCCGTAAAACCGTCATCCTCGCGGTATTTTTGCTGGTAGTTCTCACGACAACTGCAGTTACGTTCATTCTGCCAGAGTCGTTCATGAGCACGGCTCGAATCGAAGTTAGCAAAGATACGAGCGATATCCCTTTGCTTTTGCAGATGGGGCAGCAGGGAGGTTACGACCCGTATTTCATTGAAACGGAATTTCAGAAGATCAAATCCACAAAGGTTCTGGAGAAAGTAATCGAAAACCTGAATTTGAATCAGGTTTGGGGTAAGCGTTACGGTATAGATAACCTCAAAACGGCTGAGACATATGAAATATTGAAGCGGCAGATTGATCTTCGTCAATCGCGCAATACCAGTCTTATCGAAATCAACGCCTACAGCGAAAATAAGGAAGAGGCGGCGAATCTCGCAAACGAGATCGCTAGTGTTTATCAGTTAAGCCGGAAAGCATCGAAGATGGGGCAGTCCGAAGCCGGCATCGAGGCGCTGAAGAAAGAAATGGAAATTCAGACTGAAAAAGTCGACATGGTTCAAAAACAGGTCGACAAGATGCGTCAGGATTTAAAAATCGCTGACGTTGGTGATAGCCAGTTTCAGATGACACTGGAACCAGAGACAGTTCGTAACATTGAGCGGGATCGCATTCGGGCTGATGAGGAATATACTCAACTAAATACCCTTTACGGCAAACTTAAGGAGCTCAATCGCGCCGACCTCCGAAAGGCAATTCCTACCGCGTTCCGGGATGAAGCGATGGATCGATATCTGGCCGACTTGGCGAAATCCGAGCAGCAATATGCGATCGCCTCTGTGGATTGTGGTCCTGAAAATCCCGAAGTACATCGACTTACCT
>JAQGOX010000974.1 GCA_028293365.1 Verrucomicrobiales bacterium
CAACATGAGAATTGCTGCTCTGTCCAAGCAGAGGAGAAAAAGAGCTGAGCGTTCGTCGAAAGTTGTAGAGTCCCAGTATCCAAAAGAATCCCAGATTGGGAATCAGAATGAGTGCGACTTCGCGAAATGATGCCTGCCGGGAAACGGAATAAATCATGGTTGGCAAAAACCAGATTCCTATCATAAGGCACGCGATGAAACCCAGGCCAAGAAGAGCCCTTAGACTGTTAGGCGAAAAAGACGAAGCATATGAGGATGCAGAGTAAATCCACAAATTGAGAAACAGCCATACGAGCCAATCGTTTTCACCAGCGATTGTTGTTCTAAAGGCTGATTGAGTGATCAGAACGAGCAAAATTGCGAGCACTACCCCAACCAACAAATTCACGAGAAAGCCAACGCCGAGCTTAATGAGCCATTGACGCCGCGGGGACTGGGGCAGAGTTAGGTGCCAGTCGTGCAAGCCGAGGTGACGTTCTTCCGCAACTGTTATAATTCCTGAGAGCGCTGGAACAGCTACAACAAGGATCGCCGCTGGCACTGCAAGGTATTCAACCGAAAACATCGGTCTTGACCATTTTATGAGCATCAATGCCACCCAGAAAGCGAATAGCACAAATGCGAGAAGAAAAACCGGCTGCTGCAAACGCAATTCCTTTTTGATTAAATTCGCGATCGCCCCAGTTCCGCCTGCTATTTTATCGGTTAAGGTGCCCAGTGCTGTAGTTGTAATCACTGCGGAAACCGATCCTTTGTCCTCAAGACTGCGGAACATGAAATATCCGAGCATTGCACAGATCAGCGCATAGCCGCTTTGCGTCGCCAGTGTGTAGGCGAAAATCCATTGATCGGAAACGTTCAAAGCCAAGGCAGCTAACGCAAAAACAAGGGGGAACAAGATAGTCAATGCGGTGCCGCCAAGCGTGCCCCGCATGATTAGAGTCATTAGTGGCGCAGAGCACCATCCCGTCACCACCGGGAGGAATAATAGCAGCCCAGCTAGATTTGAATCGTTTGGTTCGATCTCTTTGAGCAAAAGAAACCGCGGCCCGACAACCAGGAGCAGGCAGATTTCAATCCCGCTCAAAGCCGCCGCTAAAACTAACATTTTCTCACCCCAAAGCTGACTTCGCGAAATAGGTTGTGCTAGCAATGGTCCGATCGTTTTGTCGGTGAATTCGTGACCGAAAACCAAAGCGCTCACCAATTGCGTGCCCAACGCATAAGGAAACCAGATTTGCATGACATTTTGGTTCGAAAGCACGAGTCCCCCGATGATTATAATGGCCAGGGTCATGGCCCACGCAGGCAGAAGTGCCCGAGTCTCTTTCCAAAGCCGATCTCTCATACCCGTTTTCATTTGAGCGCGGCGATAAATATTTCCTCCAGCGTGAGTGATTCGGAAGTGAGTTGCTCTGGGGAAAGGCTTTTTAGGGTTTCGAGAATCTCAGCCGATCTACCGTTCGCAATTAGCTCCAGTTCACGTCCCTCAGTTCGCGACGAAATCGCGCCGGGAAACGTAATCAGCGGAACTTTCTCTTTGAATCGCGCCCGAATTTTCCGATAGCGGGAACGAGCGGCGTCGGCGTCAAGGTGGAGCACCTCACGACCGGCGTCTATCAGTGTGAATTCGTCGATCAACCCTTCGAATTCCGTAATCATATGGGTCGAAACAAAGATGGTCCGATGTTCCGGGTCGGCCTCCTGATAAGCGCCAATGACCGCCTGGATGAATTCCCGCCGCACAATGGGATCCAGCCCGGAAGTCGGCTCGTCCAGTATTAGCAATTCCGGTTCGGGACAAACCGCTCCGATCAATCCCAATTGCGTGCGCTGTCCCTTCGACAGGCTGCGAACCGATTTTGCTGGCTCCAACCGGAACCGTCCCAGCAACTCCTTCTCAGTTGCCTTGTTCCATTTTGCCCGAAACGAGGCGAGATAATCCAGCGTGCTCCGTACTGTCATCCACGGATGAAAATGCTACAACGTCGGGCACATACGATAGGCGTCCTTTGATCGCGACCTCATTCTTACGCACTTCGGTCCCGAACAACCGCACTGACCCGGAGGTGGGCCTGAGTAGATTGAGCAGGCACTTGATGGTGGTCGTCTTTCCAGCGCCGTTACGTCCGAAAAAGCCGTAACAACGCCCGGATTGAACCGTCAAATTGAGTCCGCGGACCGCGTCGGCACGCCCAAAAGTTCGAACCAGGTTCTGAACTTCAATAACGGCGGTATTTTCCTTCATGATGCCTGTTCCTTTTCGTGGCTGTTTTTGTTTTCGGTGAAGATTGCGAGTCGCTTTCTCACCAGAAGTAGAAATTCCTCATCGTCAATTTGCAGGTGGTGCGCGGCGACTATGGCTTGATCAATTTCCTGCGAGACCAAATCGTGGCGAGCTCCTTTTCGCAGGGGAGAATTACCTTCTTTAAGAAAACTGCCTTTGCCGGCAAATGTCTCGATCACTCCCTGCCCTTCCAACTCAGCATAAGCCTTGGCGACCGTGTTGCGGTTGATTCGAAGTTGCTCGGCGAGCGGTCGTATCGAAGGGAGCGGTTCACCAATCCGAAGGGCACCGGATGCAGCCGCTGCCCGGATCTGCTCTGCGATCTGGAGGTAAACCGGCATTCCGGATTTAAAATTGAGCTGGATGGTCACAATTACAATTCTGTTACTGTCATAGGACAGTATGACAGTTACCCTACAGCGTCAACTTAATAGTGAATAGTGATAGGAGAGGAGTGCTTTTAGTCCCGGAAGCGGTCAAACCGAAGTTCCTGGACAGGGTTTTGAGGCCAATGCCTGCATTCAAAAACAATCCCGGCTTGACTTTCAGCTTGCTCCTCTACTCAAACATTTGCTACATAAGCGGCCATCTATGGCAGCTATTGGGCGATTTCAGAAGGGAGATGACATCTTTTATGCGAAAGTTGTCGATGGCGAATTATTTCGCCTTCAGGGTGACGTTTTCGGCTCACCTTCCTACGAAAAGAAGCCCTTGCCGCTCAAAGGCGTCAAAACCTTAACTCCCGTAGCTCCCTCGAAAGTTATCGCAGTAGGCCTGAATTATGCCGATCACGCCCGTGAATCAGGCAAACCGGTGCCAAAAGAGCCCCTTTTCTGGCTAAAAGCCCCGACCTCACTTATTCCAGACGGCGCCAAGATCGAAGTTCCTTTCGCGGCGCATCGGACTGATTTTGAGGCGGAATTGGCGGTTGTCATCGGTCGGCGAGTGCGGAATGTCACTCCCGCGGCTGCCGCCCGATATATTTTTGGTTATACCACGGCGCAGGATATTAGCGACCGGACCATTCAACAGGCCGAAAGCCAATGGGCGCGTTGCAAATCCTTCGACACCTTTACCCCGCTCGGGCCATACGTCGAAACGAAAATCGACCCGCACGATCTTACCATTCAGCTATTTCAGAACGGCCAACTCCGGCAAAACTCGAATACAAGCCAACTGATTTTCAATTGCTATCATTTGGTTAGTTTTATTTCGACCAATATGACCCTGCTGCCGGGGGACGTCATCCTCACCGGAACACCTAGCGGTGTCTGCCCGATCGAGTCGGGAGATCGCCTTGAAGTTCGCATTCAAGGCCTCGCTCCGCTGGTTAATACCGTGAAGTAAGCGGCCGATCAGGCAAACAAAGCGTCAATCGGCTTTCCAAGTCCATCCTTAGTCACGTAGAAAGGACGCTTTTCTATCTCGTAAGCGTGCTTTGGCGAGATGCCCATGGCACGGAACAAGGTAGCGTGCAGGTCTTCGATGACGACTCGATCCGCGATGGTTTTGCAGGGTCGTTCCTCAGCGGTTTGACCATGTAGATAACCTTTTTTAACCCCGCCGCCAAACATCAGCACGGACCCGGCATCGGTAAAGTGGCGATGCATGCCGTAGTATTTCAGATCTTCGATCACGTTCGGAACTGTCACCTGGTCCTTGACGGTTTTGCCAGGCTTACCCTCCATCATCATGTCGCGACTGAACTCACTCGCAAGGACGATCAAGGTGCGGTCAAGCAAGCCACGTGCCTCAAGATCAAGGACGAGCTGAGCAATCGGTCCATCGACCGATTTTTTCATATCGACCATCCGGGTATGGCCATTCTCGTGAGTGTCCCAGTTAAAAAACGGGATGTATTCGGTGGTTACTTCGATAAAACGAGCTCCAGCTTCGGTAAGGCGGCGCGCAAGCAAGCAACCTAAGCCGAACCGGCCGGTATTGTATTTCGCATAACTCTCCTTAGGTTCGAGAGAGAGATCAAACGCTTTGGAAGCAGGAGAACTGAGCAATAAATGGGCTTTGTCCATCGCCCGGACCAGTGATTCCTTTTGATAATCGCCGCCAAACTCTCCAATCGGACTTTCCGCCAATAATTTCCGGTAGAATTTATCGCGATTCTCGAAACGTCCGGGACTCATTCCGGCGGGGGGACGAACACTTTCGACCGCCTGCTCTGGATTCGAAATAACAAACGGACCATATTCACTTCCGTAGAATCCCGCGGAATGGAACGCCTTCAATTCTTCTCCCTCTCCAACATCAAACCGCTGGCCGACATCAATAAAAGCCGGAACGGCAGGATTCAATGGACCTAGAGTTCGTGAGAGCATTGCTCCGATATGTGGAGCGGCGACGGTCTGCGGAGGCGCGTAACCGGTATGCCATTGATACTGGTGTCGCGAGTGTAAAATAAAACCAAGATCGCCGGCCGTATAGCTGCGGATCAAAGCGCCTCGATCCATGACCGCCGCCAGCTTCTCGAGTCCCTGCGAAAATTTTATATTGTCAACCGCTGTGTCGATTGCCGGAAATGTGCTTAAGACCCGATTGGGATCGAGACCTTTTTCGTAGGGGGTGTAGCGCTTCGGGTCGAACGTCTCGGTGTGAGCCATCCCACCGCCCATCCAAAGGACAATCAAGGTGTCGGCAGTAGCCTTGGGAACCGATTCCTTGGTGGCGGCCAGGGCCTTTGAGTAGGGCGCAACCAAAGCGCCAAGGGTGGCGGCACTCGCGGTCTTCAGGAACTCTCGGCGGTTCCAATCATTTCTCATACGCATTTGGCAAATCTCCGTAGTGCTTGGTTAATTAATCACTTGAAACTCGGGCAACATCGCCATCGCCCACAATAAATCTTCAACACCCTGTCTTTGGACGGGCGACCCAATCAATTCCATCGAAGAATTTAATTCCCTCTTCGTCGGCACACGACCGAGAGCGCGCTTATAAACCGCCGTGGTGAATTGCGCCGGTGCGCTGGGTAAATCCTGTATAAGCTTTTCCGCTCCACGTTCCAGTAGATGCGAGAGAGTAGAACCGTTGGTGAGTTCCAGGGCTTGCAGGGTGGTCGCGGCTGACGCGCGGGTTGTGATGACTTGTTCCCGATTGGGGCGTCCCAGCGCAGTCATTAAAGGGTCGGCCGCCAGCAGCGAAGCGCGGACTCGTTCGAATTGCGGTGCACGAGAGACAGCCGCAACAAGGGCTTTCCCGCTATTCCATGGCGCCATATCCGGTTTTCCCAACACTGTGGATCGACTCCAACCCGTGAGATTGGTTACCTGAAGCTTATTCCAATTCTCCGGATTCGCTGCCGACCAGAGCCATGAACTGTCGGTGGTAAAATCCATAATCACATCCTGCTTTTGTTTTTGCACATTTTCGGACGCACGCAAATAAAAGTAGCCAATCAGCCCGGCGGGATTCGATTGGTCAGCCTTCGGATCGTTGGGCTTCCCCTTATCATTAGTGGCCGCAATCGCAATCACATTCATCCCTTTCTTTAAATGAGGCGTCAAATTAATCGATTTGGGTTTGCTAAAATCGTTTCCCGAACCAACTTCGGTTCCATTTACATAAAGCTTGAAACTGTTGTCACAAGCTACGATAGCACGGGCCTGTTCGGGAGCGTGGCTGAGAATGATGGTTTTGCGAAAATAGAGGGTCTCTGCCGCAGCGCGTTTGTCTGCAAGCATTTGATTCCAGATCCACCGGGGTGCGACGCCAGGCGCGAATGGGCCTTCGGTCTGAGTTAGGGCGGCCTTCGATTTCGACTCGGTCGTGGCAACGTAGTGAATCGAGGCGGCCGGCGTTTCGGGCCAGACACCCGTGACCGCCGCGAGGGCGTCGGAGAACTGCTCGGCAGTCAGCCTCTTCGTCGTTGGTCCTTGAAATACAAAAGAGGCACTCGATTGATCCGTTCCGGGAACGGCAGGCAACTGATAGGCATCCGATTTCACGATGAGTCCGATCGTTCGTTTCAAGTCATAATGATGTTCCACCAAATCCGAGGCCAGCCAATCGAGCAAGTCCTGACTCCAGGCTGGATTATCCATCTCGTCAACGGGCTCGATCAGCCCACGCCCCATGAGCTTTGCCCAGACGCGATTGACGATGGTTCGTGTTAGGCGGCCATCTTTCGGATCGGTGACAACCTGCGCCAAACGTTCCAACCGCTGGGCTTTGGGGGCATCCGCTTTGATCTCACCCAGTTCCGGGTAAAGAAACTTCACGAGTGCCTTTTTTCCCGTCGGCTTATCGCACCGATACATTTCGAGCGGTCCATCGGAATAAACGCTCGCCAGGCCATAGGCATCCGAGAGTGCCCAATCGTTAATGAAACTGTCATGACAGGAAGCGCACTTCAGATTCACACCCATGAACACCTGTGAAATATTTTGAGCGGCTTGCATCTCGGGGGTCTGGCTGGCATTGACCACACCGCGCCATACGATCCCCTTCGAAAACCCGTCGGATTCAGGAGTCGGATTAATCAACTGCGCGACAAATCGATCATAGGGCAAATTTGTCGCCAATGCGGAATAAAGCCAATCGGTGATCTGCCGCCGACCGCCATCGATATAGCCAGTGCCTTTGTAATCGTTGCGCAAAGCATCGTTCCAAAACGTGAGCCAGTGTTCGGCGTAGGCCCGCTTGCGCCCGAGCAGCTCTGTGACCAATTCCGCACGCTTCTCTTTGGAACGACTGTGAGAAAATGCTTCGAGTTCCTTTGGTTCAGGCAACAAACCGATAATGTCCAAAAACGCGCGTCGCGCGAAAACAGCATCGCTGACCAGTGGTTTGGGTGTGATATGATTTGTTGTAAAATATGCGAAAACGAAATGATCGACCGGGTTTTCCAGGTGTGCTTTTGCTGGCGCAGGAGGAATTTCTGGATTCCGTGGAACGAGATTAACCGGCGGCGCTTTGGCAAAATTGATATTTGCATCCCATGAGAGCCCCTGGTCGATCCAGGCGCGCACCAGAGAGACCTGACGAGCGGTCAACTTCGACCCTTTTTGCGGCATCGTATTATCGGGATCGATCCCCGAAACAAGTTCAACCAGATAGCTCTCAGCGCTATTCCCCACGATTACGGCCGGTCCGGAATCCCCGCCTTTCAAAAAAGTTTCTTTGGTATCCAGCGCGAATCCCCCTTTATTTTTGCCTTTGCCATGACATTTGATGCAGCTAGCTTCGAAAATCGGTTTAATATCGCGGCTGAAGACCGCAGGCTCGGAAGCAGGCGCGGGAAGGCTCTTAATTTGTTCGGGCGTGAGCTTCGCCCAGGCCATCGGTATGCCAGCCAAAATCAGTGCGAGCAGGTGTTTAATCATGCGAGACATCGGAAATGGAATTTACCACGAACAGCAGCAAATACCAAAAGGCAAATTTCAAGCAATTCCTGGTCTGAGGATCGCTGAAAATGGAGAGCCTAAACCCTTACAACTAGTTGCGTTTTTCTTCCCTCCCTTTCCCGCCTTTGATCAATTCTTCAAAGGACATAGGGTCCTTCATCTCAATCATCAGGCGCTGAAGGCGTTCATCCAACTTTCGCAGCGTCCTCGCATACTCTGGGTCCGCCGCCAGATTATTCGTCTCCCACGGATCAGCTTCCACCTTAAATAATTGCACCTGATGTTCCTGCGGCGTGCGTATCAATTTCCATTCGCGCGTCCGCACCGAGCGTTGTCGATCCAGAAAAGCTCCATAAAGCGCCTCCTGCAATTCCTTTTTCCGGCCGGTGATCAGCGGAACGATACTCGGGAACTGGACGCTCGCAGGAGTTGAGATGCCCGCCAACTCACACGTCGTTGCGAACAGACTCTGCATGTTGAACAGAGCACCGTTCCGTTTTCCTGCGGGTATGCCCGGTCCGGCTATGATGAAAGGCATCCGCACCGAGTGTTCATATAGATTTTGTTTTCCCATGAGCCCATGCTGCCCGGCCGCCAATCCCTGGTCCGAAGTGAAAATAATGATCGTATTCGCCCCTTTTCCCGTCTCTTCCAGCGCATCGAGCATACGTCCGATTTGCGCGTCCAAATGTGTGATCATCGCATAATATTCCTGCAAATGAACCTGAACGATCTCGCGTGTTCGTGGATACGGCGCCAAAATCTCATCCCGCCCCGTATAGCTATCAATCACGAACGGATGTTTCGGCGCAAAATTTGGTGGCACCTTCAACGTGGCTGGCGGATACAAATCGAGATACTGCCTCGGTGCCTGCCGTGGATCGTGAGGTGCGTTGAAAGCCACATACATGAAGAATGGATTCGCACTGCTCGTCACATTCGTTTTCAAATAGTCGATTGCGGAATCCGCTATCCGCACGCTGCTATGCACAACCTTACCATCCACCTTCAGCCAATGCCCATTCCACTTCGGATCATCCGGAGTCCAATGATTCCCGGGCGCCGGCCGATGATAAGCTTCCTCCACTTCCCTGGTGGACGCCAAAAACCCACCGGTGAGCGGGCCGATTGTTTTAAAACTTCTTGTAAGGGCCGAATCCGGAATATGCCATTTTCCGGCCATGAACGTGTCATAGCCAGCCTTCCCCAGAGTTTCTCCCCAAAGTGCCGCCCCCTCAGCAACATCCTTTTTCGATGCATCACGACATTCCCAAACATGCCGGCCCGTATTGAGCATCGTGCGACTGGGAATACAGACCGCCCCGCTATAACCTCCCTGGTTGAAACAATGGGTAAAGAGCATCCCCCGGCGCGCCAATCGGTCCAGATTGGGCGTCTTAACTTCCAAGCCGCCGAGTAGACCGAGTGCTCGGTATGTCTGATCATCCGAAAACAGGAATAGAAAATTGGGCCGCGTCTGGCCCGCCGTCGCAAACCGATTGACCGCACTGGCCGTCGTTTCCAATAAAAAAGACAAAAGAAAGGCCGCTCTGACGAGTAAACGGATTCGACCCAAAAAATGCGCGGACATAACTTTTGTTTAGCGATTTTACCAACCACTGGCGAGGACCTTTTCCGATATTTAAAACGGCCAACAGCCCGCAGTTTACTGAATGCGTCGCAAATTAATTTAGGTGTGGCCATCCCGCTTGCCAATCGGTTTTTAGAAGCCTATACTCATTATCAAGTCGTATGTTTAATTGAAGCTCGGTTTACTTTCTTAAAGCTAAAGCCCGGCTCAAATCCCGGTCGACGGTTTGCTATGGAGACAAATAGATTGAATTTATTGCGCGCCTCATAATGGAAACACGCCAATCAAATTCGACTTCAGTAGATTCTTCAGGCACTACATTGCCCGGGCTGGATAGTCGTATCCTTAATAGCCGGAGGATCCAGGATGGAGCCTACTTGCCTCCCTCTTTCGAGCTCATTCCCCGATTGCTATTATTTCTCGAAGATCTCGAAGTCAACTGCGGAGCACTCGCGGATCTGATCCGGGTGGACGCTGCGCTTACTGCCGGTGTAATCCGTTTAGCAAACAGCGCACTGCACGCACGAGGTAATCGAACCCAAACCCTGACGGATGCGATCAACCGTGTAGGTCTGCGAGAAGTCTATCGCACTGTAATGAAAATTATCGCCTCGCCTGTGCTCTTGAATTCAGAGCAGACCGGACTCGAGCGGTTGGATTTATGGCGACACTCGCTGGCCACGGCTGTGGCCGCGCAGTTCCTGGCTCGAACCGTCGCCCTGGAAGATCCGGAAGTTGCTTTTACAGCCGCGCTTCTGCACGACATCGGTAAAGTGCTGATCTGTCAGGCAGTGGGTCCTGATTATATTTCTTTGGTCGAGGACTCCAAGCTGACCGGTAAACCACTCTACGAAGCAGAGATGGCTATTTTTGGAACCGATCACACTCAAGTGGCGGCGAAGGTCATGCAGCATTGGAACTTTCCGGAAAGGATTATTTCGGCGGTGGCCATGCACCATCATCCCGCGAACGCTCCTCGGGCGCATGCACCATTGGCTGCGCTCATATATGCTGGAGACATACTCGCCTACCGGTCAGGAAACGGCTATGGGTTCCCTTCGTTCGTTATCGATCCTGATCCCGCGTTTCTTGAATTGATAAATTTAACTCCCGCATCTTTAGAGGCAACGGAGGAAGAGGTGCGTCTGGCGATCGTCCGAGAGCAGGCTCCCTTTCAAGAATGAATTAAAACTGATGCTGCGCTCGCCTGCGGCTCGTCTCCGGAACTTCTGGCGCTTAACTCGCCCGTTACCTGCTCCGTGGCACCATTCCATTTCCAAATTGAACTTTCGCCACAAACTGAATTAATATCAACGCATCCAGGGATTTTATGAAAACATTCTACACAGCCACTCTCTCGGTGATTGCCATGTTCCAGGCGAATGCAGCCGAGCCGCGGGTTCCTGTTTTTCGCGCGGTTGAAATCGATAAACAGGTGCAGATCGGCTATGGCGTTACAGTCGCTGATGTAAATGGTGACAAAAAACCCGACATCATCCTCGCCGACAAAAATGTCATCGTCTGGTATCAAAACCCGACTTGGGAAAAACATATCATCGCCGAAAAGCTTACCGAATTGGATAACGTCTGCGTGGCTGCCGCCGACATTAATGGCGATGGAAAGGCTGAAATAGCGGTCGGTGCCGGGTGGAACCCTGGCGATACGATTGGAAGCGGAGCGGTATTTTACATGATCCCGCCCTCCGACAGAACTCAACGATGGGAACCCGTAAAACTTCCGCACGAGCCGACGACTCATCGCATGCGCTGGGTAAGGAATGAATTGGGAAAATACGATCTACTCGTCGTCCCATTGCACGGTCGTGGCAATAAGAACGGCGAAGGAGAAGGAGTCAAAGTCCAAACCTATCGAATGCCAGCCGATCCGAAAGAATCATGGACGATCACAACGATCGATTCGGCGCAGCATATGACCCATAACTTCAATCCTCTCCAGTGGGATGCCGACGTGGCGAATGAACTTTTACTGGCAAGCAAAGAAGGGATCTATTTCCTCGGCCGAAATGGAAATTCCTGGACGAAAAAGGCCATCGCACGGTCCGGCGAGCAAGGCTTTGCCGGAGCAGGCGAAGTGCGGGATGGAAAATTGAAATCTGGAAGCCGCTTCATCGCAGCCATCGAGCCAATGCACGGAAACCAGTTTGTTATTTATTCTACCGACAAACCGGCGTCAGATCAGCTCTGGAAGCGTCACATGCTCGACGATTCTCTCAACGAAGGACACGCCGTCGCCTGCGGCGACCTCGGAAGCGGCAGCGATTCCGTGGTTGTCGGGTGGCGCGGTAAAAAGGTCGGCGACAAAGTAGGCATCAAACTCTTCACAGCACTTGACGCCGCGGGTTCCGAGTGGAAACAAACTCCTGTCGATGATGGCGGTATGGCGTGCGAGGATCTTTGTTTGGCGGATTTAAACGGAGATGGCCGCCTCGATATCATCGCATCCGGACGCGCCACCAAAAACGTCAAGATCTACTTCAACGAAGGAATCAAGTAACCATGAATTATTAAAATACATTGGCAGCGATCACGATCAGCACTTCCGATTTCTGCGATGAACGATAACAGCCAGAATCGAGTCCAGAATATGATCGAGGTTTTTACCAGCGTCTTCCGCGAGAAAACGTAAGACAAAGTATCCATTTTGCTGCAGTAGGGCATCCTTTTGCCGGTCTTTCCGATACGCTTCGGCGTTAGCCAAATGCTGCGCGCCATCCAGCTCAATAACGATTCCGCTTTCGGCGGCCAAAAAGTCCACTTCCATGTGTCCGCTACCGCCGAAGCTGATTGGCAGCTCGACATTCAGCCGAAAGCGGTCCCGGGTTTCAGGCATGGT
>JAQGOX010000976.1 GCA_028293365.1 Verrucomicrobiales bacterium
GTCACGCACACAGTTCTGTTGCCCGCGGGCGAGTTTTACGGGCTGGAGGCGGACTGTCATGGCAATGAAAGCGTGGTCTCGATTGTGCGACAGTTTCCGCATGAATTCTCCTTTTTTGCAAATGAAGTCGCCGATATTCCCGGAGCCCGAGGTGAGATTAAAAAATTCCTCCGCAAAGGAGCGATCGGAATTGGCGAACAAAAATTCAAGATTCCCTGCTCCTCTCGTTATATCGAAATCATCGCTTCACTCGCCCGGGAATTTGAGGTGCCGGTGTTGCTGCACTTTCAGGAGGGGACCTATAACACTGGATTCACTGAATTTCATAAGATACTGCAAAAATTCCCGGCGGTGAACTTCATCGCGCATGCGCAAACCTGGTGGGCGAACATTGATTCGAAATACGACGGCAAATCTTTGTACCCAAAAGGGAAAGTCGCAGGAGGAGGTCGCACCGAAAAACTTCTTACTGATTATCCAAATATGTTCGGCGACCTCTCTGCGGGTTCCGGGGTAAATGCGCTAACGAGGGACGAGGAATTCACCCGTGGATTCCTCGAACGCCATCAAAACAAATTACTTTTCGGCAGCGACTGCGCCGACGTTTCAGCTAAAATCGCTGATTGCGATGGTGCCAGGATAATCGATGCGGTGCGTCGATTGGCGTCGCCGAATGCGCAAGAGAAGATGCTTCACGCAAACGCTAAAAAACTCTTAAAACTCAAGAGGGTTTGATCACGCCTGATTTTCAGATCCATCCTCGGCGCCAGTGCCATCCCGCGCGGGATGTATCCCGAAATTGGTCAATTTCTCGCGCATGGTCAAACGCGAGATACCAAGCCAGCGAGCGGCTTTAGCCTGATTCCCTTGCGCAAGTTCAATGGCCTGGCCGAACAATTCGCGTTCGGCCATCTGCATTACCCTTGCATAGGCGTCTTGTATTTCCCCGCGTTTTGCCGAATTCAGAAACTCGCCTACCAGTTCTTTTAACGCCGGTTGATCTGAGCGTTTCCCAACGTTGGGCCGGCCAACGGAATGGCGCATATGCTCAACACTTATCGGATAACCGCGCGCCAACAATATTGATTGGCGAATCACATTTTCGAGTTCGCGAACGTTCCCGGGCCAGGGGAGTGTCTGGAGATAATCCATCGCAGCGGGTTGAACGGAGGCATTGCTCACTCCAAGTTCCGGCCCATATTTTCGAATAAAAAACTGTGCTAATGCGGGGATATCTTCCTTGCGGTCGCGTAACGATGGAAGGGTGATCACGACCACATTCAATCGATAATAGAGGTCTTCGCGAAAGAGTTTCTCTTTAATTGCCGACTCCAGATCGCGGTGGGTTGCAGCAATGATTCGCACGTCGACCGGAATGGTCTCTTTTCCGCCAAGCCGCTGGATGGTTTTCTCCTGGAGCACCCGTAGAAGCTTGGCTTGAGTGCTCAAGGTAATATCCCCGATTTCGTCCAGAAACAACGTGCCCAGGTGCGCCTGCTCGAATCGACCAATACGACGGGTCAAAGCACCTGTAAACGCACCACGTTCATGCCCGAAAAGCTCGCTTTCGAGCAAGGTCTCTGGGATCGCGGCGCAGTTGATTGCAACGAAGGGGGCGCTTGCCCTATCGCTATGCTGGTAAATTGCGCGTGCGATCAATTCCTTACCGGTTCCAGTATCCCCGCGGATCAGTACAGTGACCGGTTTGGCTGCAACCCGGCCGATTTCCTTATAGATGCCCTGCATCAACCGACCATTCCCAATGATAGCATCGCGAGCGGACCCCATTTCGCCGAGCTCCACCGGTTCCGTCATCATTCGGCTGCTGGCAACGGCTTTCTCGGTTAGCGCAATAAGCTCCTCCATTTCGAAGGGTTTAAGCAAATAATCGAAAGCTCCAAGTTTGGTCGCCTGAATGGCAGTTTCGGTCGTGCCGTGCGCCGTCATTAGAATGATGGGTAAACGCGGCTTGGCCGCATGCACCTGCCGCACGACTTCGATCCCATCCAGGCCGGGCAAGCGCAAATCGGTAATGACAGCATCAAAGTCTCCGTTCGAAGCCTGAACCAACCCCTCATCGCCCCGGTGCACGACTGTCAGCTCGTAACCTTCGCCCCCAAGCACACGCGCCAGGCCTTCGGAAGCCCCAAGATCGTCCTCGATTAAAAGTATTTTTCCCGCATTGCGCATAGATTTACGAAACCAATCCGGAAACGGCTGGGAGAATAATTCGGAACGTCGTTCCCACTCCCGGCCGCGTCTGAAATTCCAAAGCCCCGTGATGTTTTTCCACAATTCTCGCCGCGATTGCCAAGCCTAACCCAGTTCCGGTTTGTTTCGTACTAAAAAAAGGATCAAATAAGCGTTTCTGAACTTCAGCAGTCATGCCCTTGCCCGTGTCTGCAACCTCAAGGCAGACCACATCCTGGGTCTGCCCATTGAGATTCTGCTGGCGATTGAGGACGCGCAGCACGATTCGTCCGTTCTTGTCAATACTCTCGGCGGCGTTTTGGATGAGATTTATCAGAACCTGCTTCATTTGCTGGGCGTCAATTCGAATACTGACAGGCTTTTCCGCCTCGACTTGAACTTCAATTCCATTGCGCTCCAACTGTGGCCTTAGCAATTCCCGAGCTTCCTGCAACGGTAGATCGGCAGGAATTGTTTCGAGCTTCGGGTCCGCCGGACTGGCAAATTGCAGCACCTCTTTAACTATCCGTTCCAGACGGTTGATCTCATCACCAATCAAAGTGGCGTCTTTGTATTCAGAACTGCCGGGCTTAAGCATTTTCTGCTGCATAAAAAGCCTTGCCTTAATTGCCGTAAGAGGATTTCGAATTTCGTGCGCCACTCCGGCGGCAAGCACTCCAAGTGAAGCCAGCTTTTCATGTCGTTCCAGAATCGCATGGGTTTCAACCAACTGCATACGTAACGGTTGAATCATGTCGCGATAAACGAAGGTCGAGAGCAGCGCACCCAGAATGAACAGAACAACTAATGCACCCAACATTAGAGTCCGAAGGAAAAAGAGGGATTGGCGTGATTCCAGGAGGAATTGCGTCAGTGATTCGCGATGGGCATCAACAAGACGATAGCCAATCGATAGCAACTTACTGGATTCCCCCTCAAGCTTCTGGAAGCCAGTGCGAAGCGCCTCGTCGCCATCGTGACTTTCAATCTTCTGCAGATTATGAGCAGCATTCTGATATCCATCATAGGCCGTGTTGATTTGGTCGAGCACCTGCTTCTCCTGAGGCGTGGTGAGAATGGGCCGCTGAAGATCGATCCATTCGTCCAACTTTTTCATTTCTCGAAAAAAAACGTTCCAGTTCGGAACTTCCCGGCGGAGTTGAGCCTGCAAAAGTATGGAATCGAGTTCCTGAAGATTTGCCCGGAACTGGTCCGCAGTCTGAAAACTTTCAATTTGAACGCGGGTAAACTTCTC
>JAQGOX010000025.1 GCA_028293365.1 Verrucomicrobiales bacterium
CTTATTTATTTGTCTTTGTGGGCAATAATTACTGGTGTGGCATTCTCCGCTTTCTATCGGGCGCTCGCTAATTCGAGGAATTTGCATCGCAACGCAGAAGACATCACACGTGTCTTGCACGCAGGCGAGATTTGGCGTGCCGACGTGCGGGAAGCGACGGGTCCGCTCCAAAGTGAAATGATTGAAGCTCAAACCGCGCTGCAAATCCCCCATGGCAGCAACGCCATTCTATATCTTTTCACCGGAACGAACGTTCTCCGTGCCAGCGATACCAATCACTCGTGGGTAGAGATGCTCGCTCGGGTTACGGTTTCGGCTATGACGAATGATATGCGCACCCAGGTTTCTGTCTGGCGTTGGGATCTGGAACTGGTCTCGCCCTTAAGGAATCCTAAAATCCGGCCAATTTTCAGCTTCGAGGCCGTACCTAAGTTTCAGGAGAAGCGATGAGATTACAAAATCACCAAAAATTATTCGAGAGGCTCCGGCATTCAGACCGCGGTTCTGCTGTGATCATGATCTTCGCTCTGATCACAATTGTCGGTGCGCTGGCGGTAAGTAACACCACTGTGTTGGCAAACCTGAAGCGTGAACTACAACTCGTGGAACGCAGGCAGTTGCACCATTCGGGTGCGATCGCTCGAACGAATCAACCGGCATCAACGCGACCGCAGTCGATCGACCGGGACAAAGCAGCAGCGAAGCAATTGGAAAAATGACAATACAGCCTCAGGATCCCGTCCGTCGAATTCGCATCATCGAAGCGTCATTGCGTTGCTTTGTCCTGAGCTGGTTCAGCTTAATCCCACTCATTGGCCTGTTTCTTGGGCTTTTAGCGCTGAGTTCGTGTGCCAGCGCCCGGCGCAATTCACGCGGAGAATGGAATCCTGCACAGCACTATCTCATCGCCGGATTTCTTGTTTCGGGTGCCGGTATAATTTTGTCTTTGTTCGCACTGGGATTTTGCGCCCTTTTGTTTCTCAAGTCTCAGGGGCTGGCTTGAAACGGATCATTGCGGTCTAGTTACACTTCCCCAAGGCGCGCTTGCAAATCGCCCAGACTGCAAGTCATGTCCAACCGGGTTCCGTTCTTGAGCAGCAGCGAATACCGTCCGGAACCTGCCGGTTGGATCTCGCGAATGCATGCCAGGTTCACTATCACCGAGCGGCTGATGCGCATGAAACCTGCCGGCGCGAGCCGAGCCTCCATGGCCGATATGGTTTCGCGGATGATATGTTGCTCCCTGGCCGAATGCAGGAGGACATAATTGCCCGCCGCTTCGACTCGGTCGATCTCTTCGGGTTTGAGAAATAAAATCCGCTCCGAGGATCGGACAAAGATCCGCCCTCCGCCCGCGACGGGTGCGTGGAGCTGGCTGAGGAGGCCTTTTAGCTGGGGATCAGGCTGGCGGGAACTCTTTTCCAATCGGGCGCGCGCCCTTTGCAGCGACATTTTGAAGCGTGCTTCGGTGAAGGGTTTGAGCAAGTAATCCAGGGCATTGAATTCAAAGGCCCGAATCGCGTGCTCATCATGAGCGGTCGTGAAAATGACGACTGGAATGGGGCCTGCCGAAAGGGTTGAGCCTGGCGGAAGGGTTGGGCTTCGCCAAAGGGCTTCGAGCACCTCGAAGCCGTTGAGTCGCGGCATCTGCACATCCAGAAAGAGCAGGTCGGGCTGGCGTTTCTGCGTTTCCTTAAGGGCGTGCGCGCCGTCGGCGCATTCGGCAACGATTTCCACGTCCGGCTCATCTTTGAGAACGGAACGGACTCGTTCGCGCGCGAGCGGTTCGTCGTCGGCAATGATGGCGGTGATCATGGTAGTTAGTTCGTTCACTCAAGACTCGCCCCGCGAGCGCCAGGGAATTTCAACGCGGACGATAACGCCTCCCGTTGCGCGTGGCGTCAATTCGAGTTTTTGCCGAGCGCCGTAAAGAGCCTGGAGCCGCTCCCGGAGGTTAGCCAAGCCAATTCCTGTCCCGGCCCTGGCCAGGACCAAGTTCGTCGCAGAGCTCGGTGCAGGCGCCGGCAAACGCGGGTAGAGTCCCGCAGGATTGTGCGGGCCACCTGAATCGGGATTGCCGCTGGCGAGGCCAACGCCATCATCTTCCACCGACAGCACGAGCTTCCCATCTTTACGGGATGCGCTCACCCGCACCACTCCCGCCTTTTCGGCCGGCTCAATTCCGTGCCGAATGGCGTTCTCCACCAGCGGTTGCAGCACAAGTGTGGGCACCAGACAGTCCAGCGCCTGCGGGTCGATGTCCTGTTCGACGCGCAGCTTGTCGCCGAATCGAGTTTGCTGAATCTCCAGATAACGTTGAACAAACTCCAATTCCTCGCGGAGCGCTCCCTCCTGCCTCTCCGACTGGCTGAGGGCCAGGCGCAGTAACTCACTCAAGGCGACCAACGTCGTTTCGGCCAGACGTGGATCGCGGCGAAGCAGGGTGGCAATCGCATTAAGGCTATTGAACAGGAAGTGTGGTTGCAATTGGGCCTTGAGTGTGTTGAGGCGCGCATTAGCCAGGTTGGATTCGAGAAGGAGTGCGCGGCGTTCCCGCTCACGCAAGCGCCGGTAGAAGTTGACGGAGTGGACCAGGCCAGTTACCGCTCCATAGGCCAGCAGGTCAACGATCGTGGAGCGCAGCAGCGCTTTTCGTGAGGGCGGGCGCTTGAAATCCCCAGGTACCGGCCCCATATATTGAATCGGCCCATCGCTCCCGCCAGGACGGCCTTCGCTGCGCCTGCCGCGAAGCGGGACAAACCCGTTTTTCCCGGGCGGCGGTGTTCCTGGGGCGGGGGCATAATCAGAATTAACCATCACAAGATTCGGGCGCGTTAAGGCGGTTCGCAGATCGAGCGCGTGGCACGCCCACGCAAAAGCCAGGCATGCTGCCGCGTTGAGCGGCAGGTTGCGGCGGAGGCGCTCGCGTTCGAGGGGAAAGTACCAAACCACCAGGGCCAGGAAAGGACCGAACAGAATCCACGGATAGGCGCGTTGCAAGCCGAGATCAAATCGGAAGATTGCTTGAACCTTGTCGGTGAATCCCGGCTGATTCAGGTCTCGTTCCTGGAAAACCCACACCGAAAGCCCGCCGTTGCCTTTCACCAGCCACCAGAGGGCGAGGCCGACAAAGGCTGTCCACCCGAGAACACAAATCCACAGGATTCGGCGCTGCCGTAATGGGTGCGGCGGCTGCGGCTCCTCTGGACCGCCATGGACTGCATTTATCAAATTGGCGCCTCCGTTCCTTGGAGCGGCCTCTGTTTCAGTCCTCATCCTTGGAAAAGAGAGGACTTCAAAACAAAAAGCAACCTCGCAGTGACAAAACCGGGGTAAAGCGGGACCATGATGTCGAAACGTGTGACGAAAGGCGGGGACGAATCGTCTGTTGTCCGAGGACAGATCCCGCTTATCCAAGCATGTTCCGTCGCTCGCATTGTGCCGCCAGGCTGGAAGTTGTGATAATCTCGCGGCAGCGGCTGCTTCCGGATCGATGGCTTGAAGGGCGTTGGCGGCTGTTTCCCGGACAAACTCGTTTTCCTGGTTCAAGAATGTCCGAAGGACGATTGGGGGTGAGTCATGGCAAGGATGCGTCTGGACATAATGACGGCCAGTTCTTCCCGGGTGGCCGATGAATCGGCAATCAACCTGGAAAAAGCCTCGCGGCCCAGCGCCATCACTTCCACGGGCGCGTCCGGCTTCGTCCGGACCGTCGCCATTCGTGGGCGCGCCGCGAGCAGGCCTATCTCTCCGAAACATTCTCCGGCGCCCAATTCACCCAGCAGCACGTCCTGCCCACTGGGATGAGAGTTTATAACTTCGACCATCCCTTTCGTGATAATGAAAAAGGTATCCGCCGGACCGCCTTGCTCAATGATGACAGAACCCGCCTCGTACTCCCGAAGTTCGAAATCCGGAAGATATCGTCCTATCTGTTCCGCGTTCAATCGCGGCAATGCCTGAGCGAGGAGATTGGCCATATAACGCCGCCGCACGACGCTGGCGATCTGGTCACTTAGCAAGTCCGAATCTGCAACCATACTGGTGAACGTATCACGGTCCAGAACGAGCGTTTTCACAGTATTCTTTCCTGCCGCGCGGACCGTGGCCGTTCGACGAACCGCATACAACAGGCCGATCTCCCCAAAATAATCACCTGCGCGTAATCGGCCCACCAGCTTCTCCTCACGATCCGGCCCCTGTTTCAAAACTTCAACCTCACCTTCCAGGATGATGTAAAAGTCTTCGGCGACGTCATCCTGGCGAAGGATGACCGTGCCCGGTTGATAAGTCGCCGTTTTGACTTTTTTGAGCACGTCATCCAACTGCTTTTGATTCAGTTCTGGCAGCGCGCCGCTGAGCTGCTCTTCCAGGCGGGGCAGTGGCAGGCCAGCGGGGATGACCTTGGCGCGCTGTTCAACTACCCGCACCGTAAAGTCGCGTTCCGGGCCCGGCAACGGGTCCAGAGTCACTTTGAGTTGGTAGTTTGGCGGTGTTATTTGCAGGCGAACCGTTCGCAGAAGCGTCGCCACAGTCACCAAAGTAATCATCTCCACCAGGCCTCCGGCCGCGCAGACTCGTCCGCCACAGCCGAAAGGGGCGTAGCCGTTGGGCGTGCGATGTTCGTTACGAGGCTCCATGCAACGCGCGGGATCAAAAAGCAGCGGGTTCGAATAAATCGTCTCCGAAAAGTGGATCGGTATGTGGCTGATGATCACCGCTTCCCCGCGCTCGATAATGCGCCCCTGGAATTTCAAAGACTCCTTCGTTAAAAAGGGCAGACCCAGAGCGATGGGGTGGCGGCGGAGTGTTTCCAAATAAGAGGCATGAAGCATCCGCATTCTTCGCAGAGTTTTAAAATCCGGGATGCCGTTCGCAAAAGCGCTATCCACCTCGTCCGTGGCTTGCTGCAAGAGTTGAGGATTTTGCAATAATTCATAAAGCAAAAACGCAATGAGCCGGTTCATGTAAACGAGAGTGCCGATGAACCCATAGAGCGCGCTGGAGATCAATTCGGCCTCGCTCAGGCTGCTCCCTTCCTTGTCTTTTGCCGCCAGAAAGGAGTCGATGACGTCGAGCACGTGATCTTCCTCCACCATTGGCTGGCGATGTTCGGCCAGCAGTTCCTGCATGAGGGCGAAGATCCGCCGCTTCGCTTTTCGATACCTCGGTAAAGAAAGGATCGCGCGGGGACGGACCATCGCTCCGACCTGCATGCTTGCCATGCTGAAGCGGCACGCGTCGGTGAAATAGTCCGAGAGGGAACGGCCCGCCATGATCCAGCCGTATCCTTCAAAGGCCAGTGCCGCCGCGGTCTCCATCACTTTAAGTTTCTGGCCCGCCGGCCAGGCGCGCATTCGAGCCCCGATCGCCTCGATTATCCGTGGAACATGAGGAGCAGCCATCTGGCGCGAAAAACCCAGCCGCATCAGCATCCGCAAACGTGCGTGTTGCGCCCCTTGAGCACCCAAAACGAAATTCGTGGTTCCCAATTCTTGCGCAAACTGGCGGAAGAATTGCTCCCGGCTGAAGCATTTTTCTCCCTCCGTGAGGAAGAAATTCACCGCCTCCGCGCCTGCCAGCACCGTGTAATTTCGGCCCAGAATCTTAACCCGAAAGATCGGTCCAAACTTTCGATAAGCCGCGACGAAAAATCCTGGTGGATCGGCAAATAATTGCAGTGTATTGCCAAGAAACCAGGAACCCGGCACGTTCGGGATGAGCCCCGCAGGATCGCCTGAATTCGCGCGAACGCGGTCTGAATCATTCGCTGCAATCGGCGGCTTCACGATTGCGGGCAGAGTATCCGGAAGTATTTGAACTTGCGATAAGTCTGACGGAACGCAGGGGTGTTCATGGTCTGGGAATCATGTGGGTCACACTTTTCGGCGTTCCCATGCATTTATGCAAGCCGTTTCAGCCACTTGACACTTGACACCCACGCTTCAATCGCCAGAAGCTTTTCCTCCATACCCTATGAATTCCTCGACCGAATCCACACGTCGATCCTTTCTCATGACACTCGGAACATTCGCAGCCGCGCCGCTTTGCGCCCGCGATTTCGGGGTGTCGGCTCCGCCCGTCCGTTATCCGGAACCGGATGTAATTGTCCTCGATCCCCGGTTCAAGAAATACAAGATTGGCAGCGCCCCCATCCAGCGGTTGCACACCGGGATGCTTTGGGCGGAAGGGCCCGCGTGGAGCGGGGCGGGCGGGTACCTGATCTGGAGCGATATACCCAATGATGCCCAGCTCCGCTGGCTCGCGGAGGACGGTCACATCAGCACACTCCGCAAGCCGGCCCGAAACAGCAACGGCAACACGTTCGACCGCGAGAGCCGCCAGCTCTCGTGCGAGCATGGGAACAGGCGCGTTGTGCGCTACGAGCGCGATGGCACGCTGACGGTGCTCGCGGATAAGTTCAACGGGAAGCCGCTCAATGCGCCGAACGATATTGTGGTTCATCCCGACGGCGGCATCTGGTTCACCGACCCTGGCTATGGAATCCTGGGCAATTACGAAGGAAACAAAGGTGAGCTGCAGATCAAGGAAGCGGTCTATCGGATTGATCCAGCAGGTGGAAAAATCGCGATGGTTTCGGACTCGCTCTTCAAGCCAAATGGGCTCTGCTTTTCGCCCGATTATAAAAAGCTCTACATCGCGGACACCGGCGCGACCCACTATGACAAAGCGCCTCGGAACATCCAGGTCTTCGATGTGGTCGATGGGACCGGGCTTGCAAACGGACGTGAGTTTGCGTCGATGGCAATGGAATTTTCCAGGACCGGCAATTCCAAAGTCGCCGGTCTGGCCGATGGAATTCGCTGCGATACCGAAGGCAATGTGTGGGCGGGCGCGGGCTGGGCTGAGCCGGTGGAGAAGGGGGCGGTCGTCGAGGGAATTGGGGAACGTTACGATGGCGTCCACATTTTCGCCACGGACGGACAACGCATCGGGCAAATTCTACTGCCGGAAGTTTGCAGCAACGTCTGCTTTGGGGGACCGCGCCGGAACCGGCTCTTCATGACGGCGAGCCAGTCGCTCTACTCAGTCTATGTGGAGGCCATCGGAGCACATTGGTGCTGATCTTCCGATGAGTACGCGCGCCAGGGTAGTCATTACCGATTTCGTCAACGATTCACTCGATTGCGAGCACCGCATCCTCGGCGACCTCGCCGATGTCGTCGCGCTCAATGCGCGCAATGAGACAGAACTCGCGGGGCGGATCGAGGACGCGGACGCGGTGATGATGTATCACGCTCTTGCGATTTCCGAAGTCACGATCAAAGCGCTGAAGCATTGCCGGCTCATCGTTCGCTGCGGTGTAGGTTTTGACAATGTGGACCGCGCCGCAGCGCGCAGGCACGGAATCGATGTTGCGAATATCCCGGACTATGGCACGGAGGATGTGGCTGACTCCGCACTCGGCATGGCGCTCACACTGGCGCGCGGCATCCATTTTTTGAACAGCCGTCTCCGTCGTGCGCAAGGCCCGTGGTCCTACCAGCAGGTCGCGCCGGTCCCTCGATTGCGCGGGCGCAATTTCGGAATTATCGGCATGGGCCGCATCGGCACGGCTGCCGCCTTGCGGGCCAAAGCATTTGGGATGAACGTCGCCATTTATGATCCCTATGTTCCCGACGGCGCTGAGAAAGCCGTCGGTGTGCGCCGCTGCGATACCCTCGGTGAAATGCTCGCGCAGTCGCACATTATCAGTGCTCATTGCCCGCTCACGCCCGAGACGCGTCTCATCCTGAATCGCGAGACGATTGCGAAGCTGCCGCGTGGATCGTTCGTAATCAATACGTCACGCGGCGGAGTCCTGGACGTCCTCGCCGTGCTCGATGCCATCGCCAGCGGCCA
>JAQGOX010000045.1 GCA_028293365.1 Verrucomicrobiales bacterium
TTCAATCCGTATCAACCGAAGTACGTAACGGTTCCTTTGGAAGATGACGGGGTGAACGAAGAAGCCGTCGCAGAGGCGATCGACCGTCATCCAATTCGATTTATTTACACTGTGCCAACGTTTCAAAATCCTTCGGGAGTGACAACATCGCTCCGGAAACGGGAAGCACTTCTGGAACTGGCAGCGAAGAGCAACTTACCCATTGTCGAAGACGATCCTTATAGCCGGCTTCGCTTCAAGGGCAAGGAAATGCCCTCGCTCTTTTCTTTAAAAAAGAAGGGTGGCGTGATCCTTTTGGGAACATTTTCCAAGATTCTGTCGCCAGGAATTCGCCTAGGGTATTTGATCGCCAACAAAGAGACGATTCAACAAATTGTCTATGCGAAGCAAGCGGCCGACCTGCAATCGAACACATTGGTACAGCACGCGGTCTATCATTATTGCCGACAGGGCCACCTCGAAAAACATATTCCGCTGATCATTCGAAATTACGGAAATAAAGCTTCGATCATGACGCAAGCAATTCGTGAACTTTTTCCTAAAGAAGTTCAGTTCGTCGAACCTGAGGGAGGAATGTTCGTTTGGTGCCGTCTTCCCTGCTCGATAAAGGCTGGCGATCTTTTCAAACTGGCGATCGCTAACAACGTGGCTTTTGTAGAAGGCTCCGTTTTCCATGCCAATGGTGGCGGAGAGAATACCATGCGTTTGAATTTTACAAACAGCGCGCCGGACGACATTCGTTTGGGAATTTCCCGACTGGCGGAGGCGATTCGCGAACTTTCTGCACGGTGACCGGTCGCCGGTCGCAGACCAGTGGAAGGGAGGTATGGTGGTTGTCGTCGGTCAAGGTTTCCACAATCGCTGGGTAATTCACTTGCTCGCAACACTTTCGTTTGCGTAAATCTCTGCCGTGGACTTCCTTCGCTACGCCGCTACCGCACTTTGCGCCTATTTATTGGGGTCGATCCCCAGTGGCTACATTATGGCGCGGGCTCGCGGGGTCGATATTCGAAAAGTGGGCAGCGGCAACATTGGCGCAACCAATGTTTTCAGAATCCTGGGGCGGCCTGCAGGAATCACCGTCCTGCTCTGCGACGCGCTGAAGGGTTTTATTGCTGCTCGATTTATTTCCTTCGCCACGACACCCGATTCCGTGGAATACCACGCAATTGTTGCTGGCATGTCCGCTATCCTCGGTCATAACTATACCTGCTGGCTCCGATTCAAGGGCGGCAAAGGCATCGCCACTTCGGCGGGCGTGCTTCTGGCACTAGTGCCGCTCGGTCTTGCGGCGGCGCTCTCTGTATGGATTGTGACTTTTTACCTGAGCAAATACGTTTCGGTCGCTTCCATTACAGCAGCAACCTTTTTACCTTTTGGCGTGTGGCTGACCGGCGGGAGCAAGAGGATGCTCGTGCTGACCTCCGTCGTCGGGGCTCTGGCCCTCTACAAACACAAAACCAACATCCAACGCCTCATGAACGGAACGGAGAACAAGTTTGGCAGGAAACGCAACGAATGAAGGCAACCTCGTGAAAGTAACTGTAGCTGGGGCAGGCGCGTGGGGAACCGCATTAGCGGCGTTACTGCGTGGCGCGGGACATTCAGTAACTCTTTGGGGGCACACGCCGGCTCATCTAGCGGAAATCGAGCAAGCGCAGGAAAACAAACGTTACCTCGCGGGCGTTAAATTGCCCCCGGGAATCGAATTTACGCCAGACTTTAAGCGAGCCTGTTCGGAGGTCGAGTGCATCGTGATCGCAGTTCCATCCCGCGCAATTCGAGAGGTTACCCGCACCTTGAATGACTTCACAGGACTGCTCGTCAGTGTGACGAAGGGGATCGAGTATGAAAGTGGCGCTACCATGAGCACAATCCTCGCTGAGAATGCCCCAAACGCCAGAATTGGAGCACTTTCAGGTCCGACGCTGGCTTTTGAGGTAGCCAGAAACATTCCAGCCGCAATCGTGGCGGCGAGCGATACGGTTGAAGTGGCGGAAGCGATTCAAAATCTTTTCCACAGTCGAACCTTTCGGGTTTATACGAGCACAGACCTGCCGGGGGTTGAACTGGGCGGTGCATTGAAAAATGTCATTGCTATCGGCGCAGGCGTTTGTGACGGCCTCGGCTTTGGTGACAATTCAAAGGCCGCATTGATCACCCGGGCGATTGTTGAAATTCGACGTTTAGGAGTCGCGTGTTCCGCAAATGCAGACACTTTTTCAGGCCTCAGCGGACTCGGCGATTTGACCGTGACCTGTTTTTCAAAATTGAGCCGAAATCGTGCGTTCGGCGAGCGCCTTGGCCACGGTGAGTCGCTCGACACGGTTTTGAACAGCACCGAAAGCATCGCCGAAGGTTATCCCACAGCGCGGTCGGCATTTCATCTCGCACACAAGCTCCAGGTCAGCACGCCGATTATCGATGAAGTCTACGCGATGCTTTTTGAAAGCAAGGATATCGCAATGGCCGTTCGAGACCTAACCTGTCGCGATTCAAAATCTGAAACCTAACCGTCTATTTCAAAGGGCTTTTTTGATTTGCTCCAAAAGTTCTTCATAGCTGTGGAGCGCCGGAAACTGCGGGAATTGGCGTATGATATTTTCTGGAGCGTGAAAAAGAAAGCCCGCATCGGCCTCAGAAAGCATCGCGGTGTCGTTAAAAGAATCGCCGGCTGCCACGACGCGATAATTGAGCGATTTAAAGGCCTCAACTGCTTTTTGCTTCTGATTGCTTTGGCGCAAAGTGTAATTTGAAATCCGTCCGCCCTCGATGACCAGGTTGTGGCAAAGCAAAGTCGGCCAATTCAATTGTTTCATCAGCGGTTGTGCAAACTCCTGAAACGTATCGGAAAGAATGATCACCTGTGTGGTTTCGCGCAACTCCTGCATAAATTCACAAGCGCCATCCAATGGACGCAAGGTGCCGATCACTTCCTGTATATCCGCAATTCCCAGATCGTGTTGGGCCAGGATTTTCAAACGGCTTTTCATCAGCACGTCGTAATCCGGGATATCGCGCGTCGTGAGGCGGAGTTCGGGAATGCCCGTTTCCTCAGCTACCGCGATCCAAATTTCGGGCACCAGCACACCTTCGAGGTCCAAAGTCACAATCGATTGCTTCATCGGCGCAGAGTGTTCCAACTATTTTTTTGGCTGTCGAGCGAATCACCACCGGGTAAGCTGCAAGCGATGCGGAACCGATCAGTAACAGTGCGAGTGCCAGCTTCCACCTCCAACCTGGGTTCGGGATTCGACACGCTTGGATTAGCACTCAATCTTTATTGCAGCCTGGTAATCCGCAGGTCGAAAACAAAGGGGGTCAGCATCGTTTCTGAAATCTCGGCTACAGATAGCGCGTCCGCGAATGCAATGATCGAAGAAACAGCGTCATTGTTTTTCAAGACCGTCCAAAAACCACACTTTGGAATTGAAGTTGAAATTTCGAGCGAAATTCCGGCAGCCCGAGGCCTGGGCGCGAGCGCAGCCATACGAGTTGGTGTTCTAGCTGGTTTAGGGCGGTTGTCCGGCGCCCCACTTGAAAGAGCCGATTTACTCGAAATGGCTACGGCGCTCGAACATCATCCGGACAATGCCTCGCCTGCAATTTTCGGGGGGTTCACGGTTTCTGGAACTGTAAACCACCAGGTCCGCTGCATCCATTTTCCGGTTTCACCCAAGTTACAATTGGTGACGCTCGTACCCGACCTCCAGATCAGCACCCAAAAAGCGCGGACGTTGCTGCCGAATGCTTATTCGAAAGCGGCCACCGCACATGCGCTGAACCGGTGCGGGTTGATCACAGCAGCTTTCGCTTCTCAGGACTACGAGCTTCTAAGAGGGCTGTTCGATGACCGCATGCATCAACCTTTCAGGCAGCAACTTTTGCCCCTGCTCTCCTCCGTGATCGAAAGCGGGACGACCGCAGGGGCGCTTGGAGGATTTCTGAGTGGGTCGGGGTCGGCGATCATCTGCCTCGCGAGGAGGCGGCATGTGAATAAAGTGAAGCATGCCATGGCTCACGCATTCGGCGGGGGAACAACTACGATATTGAAAACTGATAATCGAGGGTTGGTGGTAAAAACAAACTGACAAAATCACGGGAAGGTCAAGGATCTCCTAGCGCTCAAATACCTTGTCCGCCGACGCCTTAAGGCCGGGCGGTATCGTCATTCCAAGTGCGGCCGCATTTGGCAGGCTTATCAGACGCTGCGTTTTTTTAACGAGTTCAAATGGAATCTTAGCGGGATCTTCACCTCTCATTACCCGTACTGCTTTCTCTGCTGCTTCCAGACCTCCTTCGTAGTAATCGCGTGAAATCACTACGGCCGCACCAAATTTAATGTTGGAACTATTGAACCCGATGAGCGGCAAATGGGCGCGCTGCGCCGCTCTTCCTATGGCGCTAAAACCGCCAGCCGTAATGTTGTCGCTAATTTGAACGATCGCATCGATTTTTAACGAAGCGAGCGCGACGGAAGTGTCTGCCAGATCAGTTGTGCTGTTGACCGCGAGCGATTCCACTGTGATACCACGGGCGGCAGCCTCGGTGACCAATAAATCTTTGCAATAGACGGAATTGACTTCCGCCGGACAGAACAATGTTCCCACTCGCTTGAACTGCGGATAGTACTTTTTCAAGAGATCCGCCATCTCGGAAAAGGCACTTACGACAGCTATCCCTGTAATGTTGGGCAAATGGTTGGTATAGCTCTCACCCGCACCGGCAAGCATTGGATTGGAGACGTAAGTAAAAACAATCGGTATGTCCCGAACTTTTTTGATCGCCATTTGAAGCGTCGGAGTGGAGACGATCAGAAACAAGTCGGCGCCATCGGCTTTGGCCGCATCGAAAATACTATTAAGCGTCGCCATATCTCCCTGGCCATTGCGTTGCTTCAGGGTGAAATCACGATCGATTACAAGTCCGGATGCCTTCATCCCGTCAATCAACCCCTGGATTGCCTCGTCCGCCGCGACGGAATCATTATAGTTTACGAGGTGAACTCTCCATTTTTTGGAAAGCGGGCCGCTGCTGCTCTTTTTGGAAGCGGCAGCGCCTGGCACGGTGGGCTGCTCCTGACGATGCTTCCCCGATTCGTCGATAATGATAGTGGCGCGTTTAGCAATGGAATTCGGAATTTCCCATTTATCCCTCAGCCCTCGCAGCGCGAGT
>JAQGOX010000332.1 GCA_028293365.1 Verrucomicrobiales bacterium
CACCGCGTTTGAGATTGAGCCGCCGTTCGCCTTCAACAAGGAAGAGCACATGCAAGGCATTCTCGCCGCAGCGGATCATCCGAACCTGAAAGTTATCTATGATCCGAGCCATTTCGATTTGATGAACGGCTCGACCGGCCGGCCGCATGAGATGCTCTCGCGCATTGGAGTCAAGAATCTGGGATATGTTCAGCTAACTGATGGCGATGGAACGTTGCGGGACGCAGGCACGTCAAAACATATCGCCTGTGGCGATGGACATATTGATCTCCCAGCTTCGATGCGCCTACTGAAAGAAGGTGGATTTCGCGGTTGGATCATGATTGACGAATGGGAAGTACCCGATCCTTACGATGCCTGCGTCAAAGGAATGAAGACCATCCAACAAGGCGAATGAAAGAGCTTCGCTTTGCCATCCTCGGAACCGGGTTCTGGGCACGCTATCAACTTGCGGCGTGGCGTGAGCTGCCCGGAGTCCGGTGCGTAGCGCTCTACAACCGCACCCGATCGAAGGCAGATCTTCTCGCAAAACAGTTCGAAGTTCCGGCGACCTATGACGACGCGGAGGCGCTCATTGACTGCGAAAAGCCCGATTTCCTGGACATCATTACGGATGTCGGTACGCATCGCTCATTTGTGGAGCTCGCCGCCTCACGTCGAATCCCCGTCATCTGCCAAAAGCCGATGGCGCCGGCTTTGCCAGATGCGGAAGCGATGGTTGGCGCATGCAAATCGGCCAACATCCCCTTCTTTGTCCATGAAAACTGGCGCTGGCAAACACCGATGCGCGAGCTCAAGCGTATTCTGAATTCTGGAATCATCGGGAAACCGTTTCGGGCGCGCATCGATTTCGTCTGCAGCTTTCCAGTTTTCGACAACCAGCCATTCCTCAAGGAACTGGAACAATTCATTCTGACCGATATCGGCAGCCACGTGCTGGATATTCCCCGATTTCTTTTCGGCGAGGCGGCCAGCCTCTATTGCCAAACCCATCGTGTGAACCCGGCTATAAAGGGGGAAGATGTTGCCACGGTGGTGCTGCAAATGATCAATGGCGCAACCACGGTATGTAATTTGAGCTACGCGAGCCGTACCGCGATTGAACGTTTTCCTGAGACTTATGTTTTCATCGAAGGGGCGAAAGGGTCACTGGAACTTGGACCCGATTTCTGGCTTAGGACTACGACTATCGCTGGAACAATAGCAAATCGATATCCACCACCCGAATATTCCTGGGCGGACCCGCGTTACGCACTCGTTCATTCAAGTATTGTTGGCTGCAATCGTGATATTCTGCGTGCTCTCAAAGGAGCCGCGCCCGCGGAAACCACCGCGGAAGATAATCTACAAACCGTTCGACTCGTCCACGCTGCGTATGATTCGGCGCGGGATAATCGCGTGGTATACTTTCCTGAATACAATCCGAATTTAAATACATGAGAACAATCGCACTCGTCGGCGCCGGAGGAAAAATGGGTTGCCGCATCACCAACAATTTGAAACAGGGTCCTGACAAGGTCCACTATCTCGAAGTGAGTCCTGCGGGAATAGGCCGCCTCGAAAAGTGCGGCGTTACCGTGACGACGCAAACAGAGGCTCTTCCCGGAGCGGACGTTGTTATTCTCGCGGTCCCGGACGTCGCGATCGAAGCGGTCTCGCGCGAAGTGATTCCGCAGCTTAAAGCAGGCGCGCTCGTTATGCTGCTGGATCCGGCCGCACCGCTGGATGGCAAGGTCGCGAAGCGTGACGATCTGGGATACTTCATTGCGCATCCGTGCCATCCTTCAGTATTCAACTGGGAACCGACCGAGAAGGCATTTCGCGATTTCTACGGAGGCATCTCCGCGAAGCAGGCGGCGGTCTGCGCATTGATGAGTGGTGCTGAAAAGTTCTACGACATCGGACTCGAACTCACACGTTCGATTTACGCGCCGGTCAGCACGATCCATCGCGTAACGCTCGAACAAATGGCAATGCTCGAACCGGCACTCGTTGAGACGCTTGCGCAAAGCTGCATTGAGGTCGTGAAAGAAGGATATGATCGCATCATCGCGCAGGGCGTTCCGCAAGCTGCCGCGCGCGACTTCGTGCTGGGGCATTTGCGAATTCAGATCGCCGTTCTATTCGGCGAGGTTAATGGCACATTCTCGGATGCGGCCTATAAGATCAGCGCGCGCGCACGTCCTGTAATATTTCGCGAGGGATGGCAGCGCATCTTTGAAATGGATGATATCCGCGAACAGGTACGCGACATCACCAACAGCACCAAGCCTGCGGCATGAAGCTGGGCATCAGCAGCTATACCTACGGGTGGGCTGTCGGAGTGAAAGGCTCCAAGCCACCGCATCCGCTGGACGAACATGGGTTGATCGATAAAGCACTGGAATGCGGTTTATCGCTACTCCAGATAGGCGATAACCTGCCATTGCACACATTCGATTCTTCTCGATTGAATCGTCTCGCAGACCGAGCTGCCGCGGAAGGTGTGGACTTGGAAGTCGGCGCGCGAGGGCTGACATCGGATCGCCTTCGGGAATATGCCGCAATCGCTCGCCGTGTGAAAGCGGGTTTGATCCGCTTTGTCATAGATGATTCGGATTATCACCCGAAGCCTGATGCCGTCAGTGCCATTCTGCGCTCCGCTGGCCCCGAACTGGATAATCTGACCATTGGGATTGAAAACCATGACCGGTTTTCAGCAAAAACATTGCGCGCCCTCATAGAGCACTCAGAAAGCTCCTCGATTGGTGTTTGTCTCGACACTGCAAACTCTTTAGGTGCTGGCGAAGGAATTGATGTCGTGGCTGAAACGCTCGGTCCGCTAACTGTCAATTTACATATCAAAGATTTTCAGATCGAGCGATTGCCCCATATGATGGGCTTTATGGTTACAGGTCGCCCCGCTGGGAGCGGATTTCTAAATGTGCCTGAATTATTGAATCGACTCGCCACGTTCGGGCGGTGCAAGTCTGCCGTTCTTGAACTGTGGCCCCCACCCGAAGCTCGGATCGAAGATACTTTGATCAGAGAAGAAAACTGGGCTGTGCAAAGCCTCGCCTATTTGAAACCCTTTTTCACCTGACCAGGATCATTATGAAAACCTTATTCTATTCGTTGACCATGGTGGTTGCTCTCCTCGCCATCGGGTGCAATAAGCACGCGGAGCCATCCGCCGCGCGGGATTCTACGAAGAAACTCGTTGTGGGTGTGGCGTTCGAAACGTTGCAAACCGAGTATTGGGTTGCGGGTTTTGAGGCGATCAAAGCGGAATTAAAGAAGAATGACATTGCCATGCTTGAGGCGGTAGCGGACAGCGACGCCAGCCGCCAGTTGCAACAGGTCAACACGTTCATTACGCGTGGCGTTGATGGAATTATCCTGGTGCCGAAGGATGCCAAAACCTGCATTCCGATGATCCGTGCCGCGAACGACGCCAAAATCCCCGTTGTCCTTTTCAATCGCCCCGCGGACAAGAGCGATGCCCAGTCAACCGCAGTGGTCGCGGACAATCTGAAGCTAACGCAGGAAACGGTGGCCTATATGATCACCCAGGCCAAAAAGAGTGGGGAGAAGCAGAAAGCGATGATCGTGCTCGGCGATCTCGGCGACATCAATGCCATCGGCAGGCGCGATGGGTTCGAAGCTGCTATCAAGGGGAACGAGAACATCATTGACGTGGTTGCACGGGTTCCTTCCGAATGGAACCAGGAAAAAGCACAGGCAGGGGTCGCGAACGCTCTGCAAGCGCATCCTGATATTAACTTTATTTTCACATCGTCCGACTTTCTTCTGCCGTCCATCACTTCCGCTTTGAAATCTGCGGGACGTTATAAAAAAATCGGTGAGTCGGGGCATGTCTTGCTCGGTGGATTTGACGGTGATGGCACTGCATATCAAATGCTGGCGAACGGTTATCTCGACGCGACCGGCGTGCAGGATGTTTACTTCGAGGCGAAAGCGTCTGTGCAGGCTTTGGTCGATCTGCGCGCTGGGAAGAACATCGGAAATCTGATTCTCGATCCCGGTTTCGTAATTCATCAGGCAAACCTCAA
>JAQGOX010000335.1 GCA_028293365.1 Verrucomicrobiales bacterium
GTAGCTTCAGCAAAGTTTGGGCTGTGGAGGCCCCCGAAGCCGGGTTCTGACCGGTAACAAGGCGGCCATCCGCAATGGCGAAGGGCTGCCAGTTGCGGACTTTTTCAAAGATGGCCCCCAGACGCAGCAGCTCATCCTCAACCAGGAATGGTACAACCTTGGTGAGTCCCACCTCCTCTTCTTCGCCGTTTGTAAAGCCGGTTACATGCTTTCCCCTAACAAGGGGTTGACCCTGGTATGTGACGTGGCGGAGAACGCCTGGAGCGTGGCATACAAACGCCACGAATTTGCCTGAGTTGTAAAAGGACTCAATCAGTGCAATCGAATCCTCACTCTCTGCTATGTCCCACATGGGACCATGTCCGCCAGGGTAGAAAACTGTGTCGAAGTCTCCCGCTTTGGCATCGGAAAGCAGCGAGGTGTGAGCGAATGCCTGCTGCGCGTGCTCATCAATTTTGAATCGTTTCATGGCCGGTGTTTGATTCTCAGGCAGGTCGCTTTTCGGATCAATCGGCGGCTGGCCGCCTTTTGGGGACACGATGCTCACTTCAGCGCCAGCATCCTGGAAAACGAAATATGGCGCGGCGAACTCCTCCAGCCAGATCCCGGTTTTCCGGCCAGTGTTGCCGAGTTGATCATGAGAGGTTAAGACCATCAGTATTTTCATAATTTATGAATGTTGCGTTGTTAGTTTGCGCTGGTTGCTTTCGTTTGTTCAAACTCACGGGGTCCCATGAATTCAGCGTGGTGTAGCCGCGTTTATTTGCCTGCCTGGGTGTGGGCTTCGACGAACCACAGCCATTTGTCCATGCCGCGCGAAACTTCGGTGAACAGGTCGGCTGTGTCCGCGTCTTCGAGACTCGCCGTTTCTTCAATGGTCATCCGCGCCTCACGCCCGAACGTGGACAGCGCCTTGGCCACTGCTTCCACATGCGCCGCCCCATCGGCGATGTTTAACGGATACTCTTCGAGCCTGGATCGCGCCGCGGCGGTACGCACCGTGCCTTCAGCAATTCCCCCCAGCTGCACGATGCGTTCCGCGATCATGTCCACGTAGCCCTCGACATCTTCCCCGATCTTGTCGAAAAGCTCATGCAAGCCAATGAAATGAGGTCCCTTCACATTCCAGTGCGCCTGTTTCAATTGCGTCTGCAGATCAATCACGTCCGCGAGCCGCTGATTGACGATCCCAATCACCCCAATTCTGGTATTCTTCGGCAGGTCATTTTCGGTCTCGTAGGGAGCGGTAGATGCCGCCTCTGCCGTTCCATCTCGGGTCTTCATAATTTGATCCTTTAGCCGTTTCATTTAGCCGTGGCTGGCGCGTTGGTCTCCGCCTTGCGCAACGTTCGAAACGCAGCACGTAGTTCAGTGGAAAACACTTCCGGTTGCTCCCAGGCGGCGAAGTGCCCCCCCTTGTCGAGCTTGTGGTAGTGGATGAGTCTTGGAAAAGCCCGCTCCGCCCAACTCTGCGGGCATTGGTAAAGCTCATCGGGAAAGGCGCTCACGGCAACGGGAACGGTCACACCCTGTGGAGAAAAAAATGGGAGCTTGTTCTCCCAATACAGGCGAGCCGAAGAAATCGCCGTGCCTGTTAGCCAGTAGAGTGTGATATTGTCCAGGATGTCGTCACGGGTGAGTCCCTCAGCCTTTCCGTCGAAAACGCGGGCGATAAGTTCGTAACTGCGTAGGTCGTGGTCAAGCATCCACCCTGCCAATCCAACGGGCGAATCCTCCAGTGCATAAAGCGTCTGGGGCTTGTGATTCATTTCCTGGGCGTAACCGAGACCGTTCTTGAAAAAGAAGTCGAGTTGGTCAAAAGCGTGTTTCTCATCCGGTGACAAACCGCCCGGTGCTGGTCCACCCTGAAGTGCCTTGGACACTTCTGTCGGCACGGCGGAAGGCATGTTTAAATGGATGCCGAGAACCGTTAAGGGTGCAAGCACGGCCATCTGCTCCGTTACCGGATCGCCCCAGTCGCCACCGGAGGCGACAAACTGCGGGTAGCCAAGCCGCTTCATCAGCACGATCCATGCGCGTGCGATCCGAATCGGATCCCAACCGAGTTCGGTGGGCTTGCCCGAAAAACCGTGGCCGGGCAGCGAAGGGATCACTACATCGAACGCATCCGACGCGCTCCCGCCGTATGCGGCTGGATTTGTCAGTGGATCAATGACTTTCAACTCCTCGATGATCGAGCCCGGCCAGCCGTGCGTGATGATGAGCGGCAACGCGGTAGGATGTTTGGAGCGAACGTGAATGAAATGAATATCCACCCCATCAATTTCCGTGACGAATTGTGGCAAAACATTCAACCGCGCTTCAACCTTGCGCCAGTCGTATTCGCTTGCCCAATACTTCGCGAGCTTCTGCATCGTGGCGAGCTGCACCCCCTGTGATGCGTCCGGAACAAGTTCACGCGTCGGCCACTTCGTGAGCTCAATGCGCCTGCGCAAATCGGTCAACTTTTCCTTCGGGATACTCACGTGGAAGGGGCGGACGGCATTTGAATTAATGTGGGAATCGGCAGCCTGTCCTGATCCCGGAATGGCTGCCGCAGCCAGAGCGAGTAACGCTATAACCGTTCGGGCACCAAGTCCGTTTTTTTTGAGCGAAGTGGCGAGCGAGTTCGACATTTTGTTTGGTCTCCATATTCGGCCTTTGTTTTGCAATCGATTGCAATGCCGACTGCTAGCGCTCTGTCCGGTCCCGGATTGGACCGGACAGATGAGAAACCCTAATCGTACCGCGTCCGGAATTTCTACTGGACCTTAGGACAGGTGCACCGGTGATGGATGAAGAGTTGCAGGGCCTCATTCGAATGCCCCGCAGCCATCCAATTGTCACTTGCAATTCATGAATACTTGTATGTTATTGTAATCTTTAGAACGTTAACACACGGTCATGAATTTCCGAAC
>JAQGOX010000176.1 GCA_028293365.1 Verrucomicrobiales bacterium
GTTAGACCGATCCCGGTTGCAGGGTCCACGATGTGCGAATAGCGCTTCCCGTTGATTTCCAGTCGCTGAAACGTATCTCCGGAAGTTGATACCGCCGCGTGTGATAATAAAACAAACCGTTTCGGAGGAGCATTCGTTACATCCAAGGGCGCGACTTCAATCCGCCAACCTTTTTTTCCAGGGGGCGCTTCGCTTACAGCGATATCGCCAGACGCGGCCACTAAAGCCCGGCGAACCCCAAATTCACGCAGAATTCGCAAAGCCTCATCGGCCGCAAATCCCTTTGCAATTCCCCCCAGATCCAATTTCATATGCGGCACGAGTAGTTGCGCTGATTGAAATGCCGGGTCCAATAGTAGCTTTTTGTATCCGACCGCTTTCATGGCGTTCGTCAAACTTTCCGGCGAAGGCAATTCTTTTACGCGTCGCGCTTTTCGCCAAAGAACCACGGCGGGTCCCACCGTGATATCAAATGCTCCTTCACTCAATTCGGCAATCTCTTGCCCCCGGACAAGCACTCTCCACAAATCATCGCTTACAGCCGTTGGAGCTTCATGGCCGGAGGTGCGGGAAAGTCGGTTCAACTCGCTGTCGGTCTCGTAATCACTTAGTTTCTCGTTCAGTTCTGAAATGCGCTTAAATGCCGCGGTCGCGGCCTCGGTTGCCTCTTTTTCTGTTGGTGCATATAGAACGATCCGGAATGGCACGCCCATTTGCGGTTGCGAAAACTCGAAACGTTTCAGTTCAGAAATCTTCTCTTTCGGAGTGGTTTCGCACGCGATCAGGCATATGCACAAAAAGAAAGCGGAAGCGAGCATTCGGCGCGAAAACAGTAACATAATTACAACATACCACACGCAATCATTAGCTCACGAATTTGACCAACGGTCGCCGTGCCGGTGGTTCCCAATTGATGAATAACAATTGATGAAGCACAAATAGCCAGTTCAATTGCCTCTCGAACAGACGCTCCACTTGCGAGCGCAGTGGCAAGATTCGCCGTCACGGAATCGCCCGCCCCAACAACGTCAATTTCTCCGCGAACGGGCAAACTGGAAATCTGTTCGCTGGTCCCGTCCGGAGACGCTCCCATTATCCCCTGCTCCGCCATGGTGATGAAAACCGGTTGCCCGTTCGTTTTCGCCACTCTTTCAGCGGCGCGGCGAACTTCAATCAGCGATGCCTGCTCATTACCACCAATCAATCGGGCCAACTCAACGCGGTTCATCTTGTAGCCGATCGGTGGAAAGCCCTTCAAACCTCTGCGGCTGTCAGCAATCACAAAAGATCGGGGCTTATTCTCAACGGTACGAATCGCATTGAGCAACCGCTCCGTTACGACTCCCGTTTCCGGCAAATCCACTTGATCCAAAAGTATTATGGCATCGACCTGCGAATTAAGCTCCTGATATGCTTGAACGATCAATGCCTGCACCGACTCGGGCGTCGGGCTCCAGTTCTTCTGATCCAATCGATTGAGTTCAGTTGGAGCCTTTCCAGATCGAAAGATTAGAGGCTTCGCGTAGGTAAAAGTTTTTCGTTCGTCAGTCGGATGGAAAAATCTCAGATCAACCCCTTGCTTCCCCCGCAACGCGCGCTGTAACTCGTAGCCCTCGCCATCATTACCGCAAAACCCAACCGGATATATCTCCTTCACTCCGAGAGCGACCAGATTATTTAAAATGGTCCCGGCTCCGCCTGGCTGGCTCCGAACATTGACAATATTATGAACGCTCAACCCGGTTTCGATGGAGATTTCTTCCCGCAATGGGTCGATTTCCAGGTACCGATCCAGGCAAAAATCACCAATAATCGCGACGCGCAAATTCGGATACCGGCCCGTAATTGTATTTAAGCGACTCAGGTTCATCCTCGTAATTCCCAGGCAAGTCTCTGGATAAAACGCAAATTATCCGATTGGCAATAGTGCATGGCGCCCCCCATGCGCGAAAAACTTTTGCAAAAACGGAGATAATACGCAGGGTTCGTTTTTGGTGGCTCTCCCTTGCTCCAGTCCCACCCGCCCCCATCCTGCAAATCGACCACAAATATTTTATGTCCCGATACAATCTCCCGCCCCTCCTGAATGCGCACGTTATTCACACAACTGATCGTTTTTTCGAACACCTGCGGCCCCATGATTGCGGATCCGATCGATAAAACGACACCTGCATCCACCCGCTCAACCGCACTCGCAAAAAGCCGAAAATCAACTCCCGCCGCACGACCAATCACTGCACCGTTAAACATTGGATGATTGGAAATAATGTCGTAACCAATCCCAGGATGCACTGTAAGTGGAATGCTGTGTCGGAAGGCGGAGGCAACGATCGACGCCCGCCTCCAGGGATGAGAAACATCGATTCGTCCACCCTTGATTCCGTGCTGGCGCATCGCTAGTAGCAAATCGGCTCGCGCAGGCGAAAAAGGATTCGACGGTTCCATCCGAAGCTGGCTTTCGAGCTCGGAAACCGCCGGAAGCAATACTCCATCTTGTTCAACGAATGCTCCCAGAGCCCTTCCATAACCATATCCAGCCAGTCCGCCTGCCAACAATGCGAGGTGTATGTTCCGACTCGTTTCGTCCCAGGTTCCAAACGTTCCAGTCGCGACATTGTCTTCCACACTCTCAGTGGACACCCCGCTGAATGCGAATTCCCAATCGTGTATGGTTCCAGCTCCATTTGTCGCAAGATGCGTAAGCCATCCATCGGAAAGCATTTTGTCAATCAGCAGGGCGGACCCGTTTCGCAGAAGATGAGCCCCGTAAATAAGCATCACCGACGCATTCCGGCGGCGTGCTTCGCGAATGGCATGCGCACAGCCTCGAACGGTCGCCATAACCTCCGGAGCGCATTCCACAGGCTCGGAATCGAGGCTCACAAGTATATCCTCCACACGACTCAGGCTCTTGCGCTGGGCCAGGGGAAAAACTTTCACCCGGGCCAAATCGAATGGCTCCGGAAATTCAGAGGAGTTAGGAGCGCGC
>JAQGOX010000186.1 GCA_028293365.1 Verrucomicrobiales bacterium
GAGACACGACGTGCTGCGCTCGCCAGGAATCGAAATCACCATTGATCGGGCTGTAGTAGCGTCCGACCGTGCGAAGATCAGCCCAGGCCTCCACCCATTTCCCGTCAATATTTTGCTTCGGTTGCCGTTCCTTGACTAGAATTATTCGGTTCGGGTGTGCCAATTGTTCAATGCCCTCAAGAGTCCCATGGTAAACGATCTCAAATTGACCGGGTGTAAAATTCGTTTGTTTCCTGGCTTCCGCGGACATATACACAGCGGCCTCCTCGCACGTAGCAGGAAACTGGCCGTCGTGGTTGCCAGCGTAGCCATGTGCCCCGCTCGCGAGATCCATGGCGTAAAATATCCTGGCGTGCAGTTCATTTGTCTTTGAATTAACTGTCGATTGTGAATTGGTGTCGCCGCTCAGGTCTTCTATGGCTTTGGCGAGCGAGGATTGCAGCCGCCGCTCTTGATCTTGCAATGCCGCGAAATCGTTTGTTTGCTTTTGCAGCGCCACCGCTTTGTCCCGCAGGTCGCGCAGCCCTGTTTGGTTGTTGCCAGACGGGTCGTGCGCCAGCGCGATGATATTCGAAAGCTGCTGGTTTTCGGTTTCTGCTTGGACGATCTGTTTCGACTGTTGGAGCACAGCCTCACTCATAGTGCGGATTCTGGCATTGGCGTTGTGCTGAGTTACCACTGATAGCACCACGGTCGCCGCAACGAGGCTGCCGATTACTACGACTTTGAGTTTCGTCATGGCCATGGTTTTCAAAAGAGTCAGGGTTCCAGCACCAGCGGTTGTTCCCGTCAGAGCGACGGTGGAAATCGTTACCGTAAGACCGGCAGGCGCGGCCTGGACGGCATTAGCGGAAATGACTACCGCGATGCCACCCAGACTGACACTGGCTCCCTGCTTGACAAAGAATTCGCGCAGGCGCTCGACGGCGCGACTGACCCGTTTGCGCGCTGCATCTTCGTTCGTCCCCAGCGCCTGTCCCACTTCACGAAGAGATTTGTTTTCGAAGAAACGGAGCAGGACTGCGGTCCGGTCGATATCCTCGAGCGCAAGCATCGCGTCATCAAGGAGAGGTTCGATCTGCGTCCAATCATCTGAAATGGCATTCATGGCGATGAGTTCGGAGGCGAGTTGTTCGCGGAACTGACGGCGGACTTCGCGGCGGACAATGTCAATGGCAGTGCAGCGTGTGACTTTATATAGCCACGCCGTCAGAATCGTGTCGGGCGCGAGCCCGTTCGCTTGCCGGGCGAGTTTGGTGAACACCGATTGAGCGACTTCCTCGGCAAGCTGCGGAGAGCGGACCTGTCGCAGTGCGGCGGAGAATACGAGATCAAGGTGACGACGAACGATTTTTGCAAAAGCATCCTCGGCGTGCTCGCGAGTGTAGCGCGCCAGCAATTGCAGATCAGTCTCAAGCATCACATAAGTATATCGACACCATCGCGTAAACCGGACAAAAAGAATTGTGGAAATTGGACCTCGACAAAAGTCGCCGAGCCTCCCGGGGATTCAGGGGGATTTCGCTACAGGTTTTCGCACGACGTGATCCGGGAATTGATCGAACCTCGCCTTTTTCCAATTTTGGCTTTCAACCTGACCGTCCGTGTAGGTGTAGTGCGATTTGCCCTGATGACGTTCATGTTTAATCCACCCCTGGTCACCATATTTCCCGCTCCCCCACAGAACCATTGCTGCCTCTCCGACCCAGGAGTCGTAATCATCTTGAACGATGCTGCCATATACAGGGTTGTCCTCGGCATTGAGTGCCTCGGAATTGCGCTCTGAAAACATGATTACGTTTGGATTGGGTAACCCCGCGACGGCTGCTTCCGTGGCGAAGCCCTTCAGCACGCCTTCCAGGGCGTACCGAGCCGAGCGATGTGTGAAAATCGAGTTGAGCAAATAGCTTTCGATCGTCAGTCGCTTGGTTTCCGCCATGGCCAATTCCGAGTCCGCTGGCGGCTCCTCCGATGTTGAAGTGATTCCACCGTTGTAATCGCGAAGGTTAAGCGCAAGCCTGGCCGACTTCTGGGTCGAGTCTCCAGGGCAGAAACCGACCAATCTGTTCTGGAAATACGGCGCGAGGATAATCGCCCAAGGCTTTTCCGCCTGGCTGTTGCCCATGCCGCCACTTGTCGCGCCAGCCAGACTGCCAGGCAATTCGTTCACTTGAGTTCCATCATCCAATACCCATCCTTCGTGGTGATGGAACATGCTTCCGTTGTTATCCCCCATGTAGAGATTAGCCGCGATCCCGATCTGGCGCTGATTGGACAAACATGAGATTTGCCGTGCCTTATACTTGGCACGTACCATCGCTGGCAGCAATAAACCGGCGAGAATCGCGATGATCGCGATCACCACCAGGAGTTCGATGAGCGTGAACGCCCTCCTACGATTCTTCTTCATTCGATAAAGGTTACGTGTGATCCGGGCAATTGGATGCAATTCTGCTCCACGATGCAGGAAAACCTGCCACAGATGAGCAACGAAGCTATGTGCCGTTTCAGACCCAGCATCCCTACGCCAAGGTGGCTACGGCACTATTCCTGCGGAATAGGGCCGATAA
>JAQGOX010000200.1 GCA_028293365.1 Verrucomicrobiales bacterium
TCGGGTCTTTTTAGGGGGAGAGGGGTGGGGCAGAACTCTCCGGCGCGTGAAGACGGATCAGTCAGTCAGAAGCACGATCCAGCACGGTAAAACACGATCGACACACGATAAGTTACGATCCTGTACAATAAAAAACACGATAATTCCCAGCAAAAAACGATAAACACGATAAAAAACGATAAAAAATTTTGGCCGTTATCGAAGAGCACCAATAATTCGGTTTAACCCAAACCGCGAATCCACTCCCACCTGCGACAGTTTAGGCTTCGACCCTGAATTGCAGGAAGGAGTGCGCGCGCCAATGCAAATGCGGTGTCGGCGCTACGCTCCGCCACCCCACTCCATTCGCTCACTCAGGTAAAGGTTGGCGTTCGAATCGACTCCCGGCTTATTTGTGTTCGGTGGGGGTCACACTTATCATCCAGCCGATGCCAAAACGGTCCTCAACCATTCCAAATCGCGGGGACCAGAAGGCTTTTGCCATGGGCATTTTTACCTGTCCGTCATCAGCCAATGCATTGAAATACTGGTCCGCTTGAGCCTCGCTGGCGACTGAAATCGAGAGCGAAAAACCCTCAAAAGCGGGCTTTTCGCCAGAGCAACCGTCGGATGCCATCAGGGTCGATTGTCCGATGCGGAAACTGGCATGCATTACTTTGTTCTCAAAACCCGGCGGAACCATGCCAGGTTTGGGTGGTTCAGGACTGTCTTTGAAACGCATTAACAGATCGATCTCGGCGCCAAGTGCCTTCCGATAGAATTCCAGGGCTTCCTCGCATCGGCCGTTAAAGAAAAGATAAGATTGGATGATTCGGTTGTCTTTTGTTGCGCTCGTCATACTGCCAAGATTATTAAAGAGGAGAATTTTTGTCGAGAACCGCGATTCGACAATCTGCAACGGGAACGGCAAGGTGGCACCGCAGGCGAACGGCAAGAAACGACTCGTTTTTAACCTGAAATTTTCCCCTTAAGTCGCGCTCGGATTGGTCCGATAGGATACCGGTGACCAGGCACAGGATTCTCTTCGTCGATGATGATCCCCAGATGCAGGAGCTCTACCAGATGCTGGGGGCTTACCTGGGAGAAGACTATGATGCATACGTTGCGCCGGGAGGGGCGCACGCGTTGAAACTGCTCGAAGAGATGCCGATGGATATCATCGTGTCCGACCTGGCAATGCCGGAAATGAGCGGTCGCGAGTTTCTCACAAGGGTCGTTGCCAAATTCCCCGAATCCATTCGCATCGTCATCTCGGGCCATGCCGACCAACTGACCGTCGCGCAGTGTTTGATGTTTGGTCATCGATACTTCCAAAAGCCATTCCTCCTCGAAAATTTTACGGCAACACTGAAGCGAATTTGCCGACTGAAATATTTAGTGGGGAGCGATAAGATCAAACGTGTCGTTTGCGGGTTGGGTGCCCTGCCGACGCCCCCGGATACTTATCTTCGTCTTTCTGAAACGTTGAATTCGCCCGATAGCTCGATCGACGATATTACGCGAATCGTGTTGGAAGACCCCGGACTAACGGTGAAGGTGCTCCAGATCGTGAATTCCGCGGAATTCGGGATCGCGCGCCGGATTAACACACCGTCGGAGGCTGTTCAGATTATTGGATACGAAATTCTTCGGGCACTTATGCTGAGCGTCCAGGCATTCAAGTTTTACGACAACAAACCGCCAAAAAGTTTATCCGTGACGCAGCTTTGGAACCATTCACTGCGCACGGCAGTCGCCGCCAAACGCCTTGCACGATTCGAAAAGCTTTCTCCCGATGATTCGGAAGCGGCATTCGTTTCAGGATTGTTGCACGACATTGGCAAGCTTGTGCTCGCGGTAAATGCCGATTCGGAATACGAGATACTGATAAAGCGTTCGCATACCGAATCGCTCCCCATCGAAGTCCTTGAACAAATGGTCTTCGGCGCAAGCCATGCACACATAGGAGCCTATCTGCTGGGACTTTGGGGATTACCCGACCTGGTAGTTGACACTGTGGAAGCGCATCATTCGCTCGGAATGCAGAAATCCAAAGGATTTTCCGTGGCCACTGCGGTGCATCTGGCGCAATGCCTCGAACCCGCCGGGAAACGAATCACAAACGTCGATCACCAGTATTTGGAGCAAATTGGTGTTCCAGAAAATATCGGGGTTTGGCAGCAGGTATTGGACTCCTAAGCGACTCTTTAAAATCCCTAAGGCTCGTGGCACCGTACTAGGCGTGCGAACGTTGAGCGTTGCTGCCAATTGCGGAATTCGAGGGGATACTAAGCCGATCCGCTTTCCTGAAAAAACCTTGAAGTAAACCCCAATTGTGGGAGATTTCCCACATGACAACTCTTGTTCGAGCGGACGAAAAAGGACGCCTTTGCATTCGCGGAACCAAAAAAGGAGCCGAGTATCTTGTTAAAGCCGAAAAGAACGGCTGGTGGATAGCTCCAGTCCCAATCATTCAGTCTCCAAAAAAACAAAGCCGAGAATGGGCTGGATCTAAAATAGGACTGGTCGAACATCTGACCCGGCTTGCAGAGGGCGGATTGCGCCTGGAACGAAGTGAAGCCGCAAAGAGGAAAGTTCCCAAATGCCGGTTTTAAAATATTTGGCTGACACCAACGCATTGAGTGACATCATACGTGGCGAGAAGAGCGTCAGAGAGTGGTTTTCGGCCTGCCCTGGTGAAGTCGCGATCAGCACCATTACTCTCGCTGAGTTGCGCGCCGGAATTGAACTAAAACCTGAAGGCAAACGACGCCGCGAACTCGAGCGCGATTTCCAATTTATACTGGAGGATTATTCAGGCGCCATTCTCGTCTTCGACGAGGCTGCTGCTTTCGAGTGGGGACGGTTGATGGCCGAAGCCAAAAATCATCCACTCTCATACGACGACTCTCTAATCGCTGCCGTTGCGCGGAGCCTGGACTTGAGGGTGGTAACACGCAATTACAAAGATTTTCCCGGCTGTCCAACCGTCGATCCCTGGACCGGCAAAGAATTTGGTGGATGGAGTGCCAAGGCGTGAGTTCGAATAACACTTCGGTGGCAACTGTCTGGGAACAACAGGAGGTGGAGTTTACTAAAATTTGAATTGTTTCCTGCGTCCGGCTTCTAAATGCTAGTGCCCATACCGATGAAACATGCCATTTACGCTTTAAC
>JAQGOX010000223.1 GCA_028293365.1 Verrucomicrobiales bacterium
CGGCGAGGGTCTCGAGGAAATCATAGCGATCGACGTCATCCAGAAAAATATCTTCCGGTCGGTCACCGCGACTCATCACGTGGCAGATCGCTCCGGGATATTGAATTCGCGGTTTGCGCGGCATCGCTGGGATGAAAGGACGAAAATTACACCGAAAATTAAAGTAATATGAGATAACTTAATGGCTGACCCCTGGGTCGATCACTCAGTGGCCAGTTTCAAACCGAACCCAACAAAAGCACTGAAATCAACAAGGTTTTGTGTAGCGAATTTCGCCTGTGCCAGGATTGCGAATGCCAGGTTTGCCATCCGCCAACCGCTCCTCGCGAATATCACGAACGTATTCTTCCGCCTGGGCAGCGGTCAGTCGGGACTCGGATTGCAAACGCCTGAGGGCTTCGTGAGGTCCGAGGCGTTCTGACGACCCTCGCTTCGGGAGCGTGGCAAAAGGTTGCAATAGAACTACTGAGGTACCTTCGTGAATGGCAATTTCCTCACCGTTCATCGCGCGCACCAACCAACCGCTCAAGTTTTGACTGGCCTCTTCCACGGTCAACGTTGTCATGACGGAACAATAGTCTGTCACGGTTTATCCAACAAGCCAGGAAATGGCATCAAGACCTCGCACGGTATTGAGAATCTAATTGCAGTTGAGCTACGGCGCGATTTGATCCACTGATCAGAGGGTAAGATAAACCACACTGGTCGCGTGGTCTGGATTGAATCACCTATAGGCTCGCGGTTCGGGTACATCTGAATCGGAAGCAGCGGCACCACAGCCGGGACGTCCGCAGCCAGCGCAGCCTGACCGACCTTTCGTTGCGCTGAGTGAAGAGAGCAGCCGTTCATGCACTTTTTCCCGAAATGAGTCGAGCCCGTTATCGGTGAGTTGAAGGTTTGCTTTTGAACATTGCGAATCCCGGATTTGTTCAATGGCCGGAATTCTCGTCGCTTTTAATCTTTCGTGTTTTTCTTTTTAAATCACGGTATGCTCAGGTCAGGAATTGCAAGCGCCTATTTTAAATCAAATCGACGAGCTATTAAGCAGGATCAAGAACCTTCCCCCCGCGCCTCAAATTCTACCTCCATTACTCAAGGCGCTCGGCGAAGATGATACGAATCTGGATCGCATCGCCGATATGGTTTCTTTTGATCCTGCACTAACGGCAAAGTTGCTGACAACCTGCAACAGTGCATTTTTTGCCCGCCGGGTGAAAATTGAATCGGTGGCAGGAGCGTTACAACAATTGGGTCTTCAAACCGTGTATCGGATCGTGGCCTCATCAACCGGGGCGCTTTTGTTTAAGCCTTCCAGCGACTCGGCGAACTCATTTGCCAATGAATGGTGGCGGCATTCGGTAATGACAGCTTTCGCTGCCCAATTTGTGGCCGAAGATATGCAGGTTCAAACGGGGGCTATGTTTACGGCGGGTCTGCTCCAGGATATTGGCAGGGTGGTCTTGCTGGAGGAATACAAAGAGGATTACGTCACGCTTCTCACAGAAGATGGTCTGACCGAATCGCAGCTTGCCGGCCGGGAATCGGTCGCCTTCGGCGTAAACCACTCGGAAATCGGCGGGCGATTATTGGAAAAATGGCGTTTTTCGCCCATGATGGTATTGAGTGTGATCGCGCGTAATGATCCGTTGAAGGCTCCCGATGGCAATATCCGTAGAATGGCGGCCTGTCTGCATTTAGGAAATTCTCTGGCAAAGTCCATCGAAGCAGGCAATGACGAAGTAACTGTTCCAGTTTCAGTACAAATTCTGAATCGTTCCGCAGTCGATATCGTGCGTTACACAGATCTGATTCGGGAGAATATGAATTTTGTCGAAGCGCTGTGCCGGCTCAGGTAGCTGGGATTTTACTGATCAGGTAATTCGGCAGGGAAGCGATTGCTACTGTTTGAATTCGACGACCATGACTTCAAACGGTTGGTCGTTCAGATTTTCTTCGATATGTTTGGCCGGTCCACCCCATGTAACATCTCCCAACAGCGTTTTCACAGTCTTTGATGTTCCGTCAGGATTCGTGATTTTCATGTTTCCTTCAGTGAGAAAGGTAACCGCTCGGTTCAAGATGTGCTCGTGAATGACGCCCTTGTCATGCGGACCGTAGTGTGCGCGCAACACTCGCACCTGATCATTCTCCCATTCCACATGATACCGTTTGGGGTCGACTTTGACCGGATCGAGCGCCGATTGCTTCAATGATGCTGAATCGGCGGACTTTGACTTCAATTCCACTTCAACGATTCTAACTGGATGACCACTGACATTCAGACTCGTGTGCAATCCGGCCGCCGGACTCCACATGGCTTCGCCAGCTTTGAAAGTCAGCGTCTCCGTTTTCCCGTTTGAATCAGTGAGCGTGATCGTCCCGGCATCCAGGTAGATCATCACCCGATTCATCTTGTGCTCATGGAGGGCGCTTTTCACATCAGGCGCGGATGTGACCGCCAGGACCCGCACCTGATCGTTATCTATTTTGACCCGATTATCCGCCGCAAACGCCGCGAGCGGCGTCAAACAAGCAAGCCCAAGCAGGCAGAGCCAGTGATTTCTATTTTGCAGCGGACGACGAATCGGAACAGATGTATTCATAGAATTGGCTAATGGTCGAAGGATGCGGAGCGGAGCCCAAAGCGTCAACTCGAACCGACGAATTGCGAAGTTTAAGGTTTTTAAGTTCCAATCCACAGGCTGAACAATTTTCCACCTGCCCATTGGCCCGCAAAAAAGCTTGCGAGGCTTCGCTGCATACTCAACCGTAGGAACATGCTCAAAACTCTTTTCACTTCTTTAACGGTTGTCGCCGCCGCAGCGACATTTTCGCCGTCCTCGCGGGCTGACGATTTCCTGATTCACGATGGAGATCGGGTCGTCTTTCTCGGGGACAGCATCACCGAACAGCGGCTCTACACCACCTATATTGAAGGCTACACGCTCAGCCGTCATCCGGATTGGAAGTTAACGTTCCGAAATGTGGGATGGGGGGGCGACACATCATGGCTGCGGCAGCGCGCCCATCCCGATGAGGCAAAGTTGTTCGCGGCGGCTCCCGATGCGCAACAGAAAATGGTCGAAAACGCTGTAAATAATGGTTTGGGCAGGGACGTTCTTCCATTGCATCCGACCTTCGTCACCATCAAATTCGGAATGAACGATTTTTCGTACCAGGCCTTTCGTCCGGATATTTTCGGTGCATACACCCGGAGCCAGACGGAGCTTGCTAAAGACCTCACCAGCGCTGGCGCGCGCGTCGCTTTCCTGACTCCGCAACCGATCGAAGACAAGCGGCCCGATCCGGATCAGGACATCAAGAATCAATCCCTCCGGAAATTTTCTGATGGATTGAAGGAAGTCGCCGCAACGACGCATACAGCTTTCGTGGATCAATTTGATCCTTATATGCATATTATGATGGCTGAACGTGCCAAAAATCCAAAGGCATTCATTGGTGCCGGAGACGCCGTTCATCCGGGGCCGCAGGGGCATACACTGATGGCCTGGGCCGTTCTCAAAGGTCTGGGAGCAACGCCTCTGGTTTCCTCGGCAGCCATCGAAGCATCCGGGAAGAACGTTCAGGCCGAGGGGTGCACGGTGGAGAATATTCATGCAGCAGATCATGTTTTGAGTTTTGACCGTCTCGACAACGCTTTACCGATGCCGATCGATAAGCGCGCCGAGGGTGCTTTGGCGCTAGCCCCAGTGCTGGATGATCTGAGCCGGTTGGAACTGAAAGTAACGGGACTGCCCGAAGGCGCGTACGCCATTACAATTGATGGTGAGCCGGCCGGAAACGTCGGAGCGGATGCTCTGGCCAAAGGTTGGAATTTTTCCCATGCGCCTGGCCCGATCACCAAACAAGCCACCGAACTTCTGGATTTAATCTTTAAGAAGAACGAGTTGTATTTTCAACGCTGGCGCCAGGTGCAGCTCTTTTCATTTCCGAATTGGGCTCAGGGTGCGGATATCGAAGCCCATCGTGATGCAGAACTAAAACGTTTGGATGGACAGGTTGCGGAGCTCGAAACGAACATTGATTCCGTCCGGAAACCGAAGAAGCATCATTTCGAGATCAAGGCCGCGAATTAGTAGTCGAAGGAATTCCGCGCCCCAGCCGATGGGGCGCGGAATTCCTATTTTTTCTCGAATCGTCCATCCCAAGCTTGCCGAAAACGACGTCGGTCACGGCGGACGGGCAGGGGGGCAAAATTGTAATTAGCATTCATAGCGTGTTCTCCATTCGCTGGCTCCAACTCTATTTCTTTGCCTTTGCCGTAACAGTTCGCGCGAACGGTGCGGGAACAGTTCTCGACATTTCGCATGGAGGTGAAAAACGGCTGAACAACTTCGTTTTAGAACTGCTTGATACCTCGTCCGCTCCAAAACCGGGTCAGCCCTTTACATTCACTCGTCCGAGTGACGGCTGGATTTTTATTTCTGTGAC
>JAQGOX010000254.1 GCA_028293365.1 Verrucomicrobiales bacterium
TCGAGCACTGTCGCGCGCATCAAGACGATCAACTCGGTCCGATCATTGTTATGGCTCTTCGACCGGAATAACGCTCCAATCCCAGGAATGTCTTTCAGGAAAGGTATACCAGAATTGCTTTGCTGACGCTGATCGTGAATGAATCCGCCCATCATAATCACATCCCCGCTACGCACCGTCAACGTTGCGTCTGCGGTTCGATTATTGATCACAGGAATTGGATTGCTGTCGATGATGACATCGCGCCCCAAAGTGTCGAATGTTTGGGATATATCCATTACCACCAACCCTTCAGGTGTTATAAACGGCACGACATTTAAGCTGAAACCAACCGAAGCCTGCGAAACGGTCGAACGGCTCGCAAGGCCCACACCGTAACCACCGTAATCCGTTGCGCCTGTCACATACGGAACCGTTTGGCCAAGGAAGAAACTTCCCGGAATTGCGTGGGAGGTTTGAATGCGCGGCCGCGACACCACCTTGGTCGTGCTGCTCTCAGCAATTGCGTTTACTACAAAATCCAAATCATTTCCGACCTGGCCGAAATAGTTAAACCCTGAGCCACCGCCGGAAGGCAGGTTGGTAATGGCATTCAGAAAAGCGCCACCACCGGTCGGGTTGCTGACAGCAGTCCCACGCAGCCCCCCCGCAATTCTTCGACTTGAGGCCATAGTTACTCCCACGGTCTGCGAGTCGCCGATTTCCACTTCCATAATGATGGCCTCGATCAGAACCTGAGCCAATAGCGTGTCCACCTTGCTGACGAGGTTCGTGATCATTTCCATGTCATGCTTATTCGCATAAATCAAAAGCCGGTTCGAACGATAATCCGGGACGATATTGGCGCTTTCCAGGACCTGCTCGCCCGGGGATTGTTGTCCTCCCGCTCCGCGAACAACGTTATTAAGACGGTTTTGAAAAGAACCAGCATTGCCGGCTACAGAACCCGCTCCGACAGGCCGAGCGGCGGCCTGCTGGGGATAGTAATCCATGCTGCTGTCCGTTTTTGCGGGCATTCTCACGATCCCCTCAGACTGCGGATAAACGCTACCGCCATAGCGATTGCCGCCGATGTTGTTAAAGCCTCCGTTATTCCCGTAACCGCCGCCACCGTAACCGGAATTCCCGAAGCCGCCGCCGAATCCCTGACTGCCGTTGCGGAGCCCTCCTCCGCCCCGATTACCGCCGCTCTGTCGCTGCGCAGCCCCCGCACCGGGAATGGCACCGGCACCGCCGCCACCGCCGCTTCCTGAAATAAGGGCACTCATCGTTGCGTAAATATCCTCAACTTTTCCGTACTTGATGTTGACTACTTCCAGCTTGAAATCGGACTCAGGCGTTACATCCACGCGCTGAATAATATCGAGCATCCGTTTCACATTGGCCGCATAGTCGCGCAGAATCAGCGTATTGTTGCTCTCGATGGGCGTCACGGCGGTTGGGCTTTTGCTAAACGTGGCGAAGAGAGGTGCCACATCCATGGCCTTGGCCGCCTTGAGTTTGACGATGCGCGTTACGAACTGATCCGCTTCGGGCAGATCCTTTGCATTTGACTCAGAGATCGGTGCTCCTTCCTGCTGGGCAGTCAATGCAGGAACCGCTTTAACAAACTTTTCACCGACAGGAATCATCGTGATTCCATTTTGCGCAAGCACTCCATCCATTGCTTCAATCGCTTCCTTGCGCGTTAGCGCCGTTTGCGCGGTCAACGTCAAATTCTGCGCCGGGAGTGTATTCGCGCGGATAATCGTTCGATGGGAAAGGGTTCCATAAACATCCAGAAATTGCGCGATAGGCATGTTGTCCAATTGCAAATCGACGCTCTCAATGATGTCGTCAGCACCAGAAGTAACCATCGGAGGTTTGTTCGTTTCCGCAACGACGTTCGTAACGGGCGCCAAGTTTGGCGACTGGAGCCTGGGTCCCGCAAGATTTGTTAATCCAGAACGATTCGTGCCCGCCCGCCCGGGAACGCCACCGGGCAAAACGGTGGTTCGGTTGGTAGGAATCGTTGCGCCTGGCGCCAGCACAACCGCGTTCGTAACATTCGCTCCGGACAATGGGAGCGGACTTGGAAGCGGTAAAGGTCCAGCAACCTTATTGGTGCCCGCAAGTGCTTTATTCGTGAGAGAGTTTGCATTTGGCCCGAACGGATCAGCGTTCGTCACGGCGGCGGAGCCAATCCCATTTGTTGGGTTTGCAACTCCATTCGTCAAACGTTCCTGCCGGATTCGGCGACGCAGTTCGGCCATCCGGTTCGAACTGCTTGAAGCATTGGTCCCTGCCGTCAGTGAATTCGTCGCTGCCGCGCGGTTTATATTTGGAAGGTCGGCGGCACCGCCTTGGAGAAGGACTGCGAACGTCAGCGAGAGCGCGAGCAGGCGGGTGAATTGTTGATACTGGGATTGCATAAATTTATTTCTTTTTCTTTAGCGCGGCTGCGTTCTTCGGCGCGATTGCAGCCGGCTTATTCGTGGCGGGCTTCTTCTGGTAGCTCGCAATCATTGTGATATTGCCCATCAGCTTGGTCTGGCTCGGGTCAGGCTTCACGTTCATTTCCCGAACGCGGATCATCGAATTGCCAGCCGCTATATCGACGAGAAAATCCACAAGTTCTTTACCGCCGCTCGTGAAATCGATGGAAAGGGCCTGCTCCCCAAAAAACTGATTCGTCCGCATTTCCGAGCCCCGGGCACGGGGATCGTAACGTGTCACCATTAACCCGTGAGAGCTCGCTTGAGATTGAACGGTTCGCTGCAACGCCAACTCTTCCGTCAGCACATCCGATCCATTGGTTTGAAGAGTAACCAGCCGGCTTTTATAAGCGGGCATCCGGGCTGTCTCTTTCTGAAAGTTCGCCAAAGTCGTGCCTACCTGTTGAATCTTGTTTTCGGTGGCCTTCCACTCGCCGAAATGCGGCCGGACAAAAAGGAAATTGAGCACAATAAAAATCACGACCGCCACCAGCACGATCAGGCGGCGTTCCTGCGGGCGCAGATTTAGTTTGTCCAGAAACGTCATAACGAATCGGTCCGATTCAATTCACAATGAAAGGTCCAACTGATTACCATTCCCCCAGGGCCTGGTCGTTGTGAGGAAGTAGGGGGAGAAACATCTTTAAAAATAGGCTGACCGTCGATCACCGCATTGCGCAGCGCTTCGTTGTAATCACTCAGCTTTTCGGCCTGGTCGGTCGGAGCTGTCCCCGTTAGATCGAGCGTTTGGCCGCGGCCAAAAACCAGCCAGGTAAGTGTCAGTTCGGGTGGTAATGTCTCAGATGCGACTTTCCAGCAGTCCAACGCAGCGTATTTGAGGTTTGTTTGATCTTCGAGAATTCGAATCCGTTCTTTGAGCTGCAGGGCGTTCGTATAGCTTCCGCTCAACGCAGCCACTTTGGTCGCAAGGCTCCGCTGCTTAAACTGCAGAACTTGCACTCCGGCAAAATAAACCGCGACTCCCAACAGGTAGATAGCAAGGACAGCCGCCAATCCGCGCATCCAAAGTCGATCAACGAACTGTTGGCGATATCGTCCGGTGAATTCGGGAGGAACCAGGTTGACGTGACCAAGACCCTCAGCTAAACGGCGCGCTGACAATTCGGCTATCGCGGCTCCATTCAGAGGTTCGCCCCGGGTTAAATGAGCTCCGGTCCAGGGCTCCAGTGCCGCTCCCCAAAGGGCTCCCGCAGCTTCATCGGCTATCAGATGCCACGCGACAGGTAAATTCAACCACCCTTCCATCTCGCCTGCCCAGGCAGTATTCATCAGCTCCGCTTCCATAAGCTGCGCAGCTTCGCTCTCTGGTAATTGCAACAATTGCAAATGTTGCAATACTCCTCCAAACCACCATGCCACCAAGGCAGAGCGGTGGTGTTCACCGGTACCTGGATAAATGTAAACTCCGTCCGCAGGAACCCCAGCCGCAAGTACCTGATTCAATTCGGGCACTTCAAGAATGTCCGGCTGATATCCAGATGCTTCCAGGGTACCGAGGAATTCCTCGATCGCGTCCCGGGCAACTATGATTACGATGACCGTTTGACTGTTCTCCGTCGAAATCGGAAGCGCCTGGAGGCTCCAAACAATCTGTGGCACCGGCAAAGGAGAAACTTTCTCCAATTGAAATTCGACCATTGAAAGCAGCTCCGCATCGTCCACTTTCGGCAGTTGCAGCACTCGAAAATAAACCTTCTCCGGCGGCAGCCACGCGACATTTAGCTTTTGCTGCCAGAGCGCGTGCCAGTCCCTCGCCACAAATCGAGGTGGCAGCATTTCTCCTGCTGGAGCGCTGATTTCGCGGTCAAGGCGAACGCTTCGTCCATCCGCATGAAAATGCCAGAGACGGCGCGCCGTTGTTCCCGCGTCGAGAATGTTACAGGAATGCAGTCGCTTATTCTTCACGATTTCGCCTGTATTCCCATCGGCTTGGTATCGTCCATCAAAGCTCCCAGGTGTTCTTCGGTTTGCGTCACACGCAACACTTCTTCCAGGGTTGTTTGACCCGCTTTCACCTTTTTCCACCCGTCCGCGCGCAACGTACGCATACCGGTCTCCATTGCTTTCTGTGCAATCGTCGAAGCAGAAGATCGATTCAAAATCAACGGCCGAATCTGCTCGTTCAAAATCAATAGTTCGTAAATACCCATGCGTCCCTGGTAGCCGAGTTGACGGCACGCTTCACATCCCTTGCCGTGCCAGAATTTTGCGGTATCGATTTCGTTTTCAGGAAAGCCGATTCTCCGCAAATAACTTTTCTCAACCTTCTGTTCCACTTTGCAGTGTTCACAAATCGTTCGCACGAGACGTTGAGCCAGGACCGCCTCAACCGAAGAAGCGATCAAGAACGGTTCGATCCCCATGTCCGTCAAACGGGTGAATGCGCT
>JAQGOX010000277.1 GCA_028293365.1 Verrucomicrobiales bacterium
TGCATCCATACTAAGGCCTATGGCTGTACGCATATCGGACTGGAGACTGGGCCCCCCTTGCGGAGCATTGGTCAGACGTTAAAGAGTTTTATCATAATAATTCCGCGAAAGCGGAGCTTTATGGCGAGCTTGGCGCCCACCTCGCGATGGCACGGATAGCCCGACATTTTAATGACAGCGGGATGGAGAATGAGGCGGTGCGCCTGGCAACGAACGGCTTCGTGAAAGGAAAAGACTTTGGCGCGATGGAAGAAATCTCAATCAATTATTTCAACCGCTTGAAAGAAAAGCGCCATGATTATCCCGCCCATACAGCTTTTATGATGATGAATCTTACGCCTGAAGTGGGGCGGTTTCTGAAGGAGCAAGTCAAACTGCCCACGATTCAAAAAGATGCATCCCTCAAGAAACATTGGACCCATTGGTGGCTGATCGCTCCACCTTACTCCGGGACGTGGGCCGGAAATATTGGAGTCGACTGTGAAGGAATAGGATGCCCCCGGGAACTCTTCGGCATGATTTATCCGGTGGAACGGTGGGTAGCCGAAATAGATCCCAATATTTTGAGCAGTTATATGACAGGCGGTCCGGACGGTCTTGGTGATTGCTACTGGCTGGAGCCTTTGGTCTGGACGATCGAAGCGCACGGTACAACACGCTGGATCGACGTGCGAAAGGAGTGATCAGCCTGCGTCTTTTTGATTGCCGCTGGAAGTCGGCACATTAATTCGGCTGCCCGGCAAGGAATCGTTTTTGGATTTGCTCCATTTCCTTTTTCATCTTTGAAAATTTTGCAGTCTCAGGCAGGAAATAGATGGCCCACGGTGGGCGTTTCGTCATTTTGTCGAAGGCTTCGTAAAACGGAATAACTCCTTCAATGAGGCAACCGGCGTCCAGAGCATTGCGCACTCCTTTCCTGAATGCAGTCTCCCACTCTTCAGGTGTCAGTAAATTCTCAATTGGCGGAGGTGCGCCGTTCGCATCGCTCAGTTTATCCTTGTACTTGTCGTAATGACCGAGATAATGGTGCGCAAGCTTAATGCCGACCACGATACCGACAATCGAATTAAAATTGCTCTCCTGTTCATTGAGCATGCTTGTCGTCCAAAACGAAGGGTCAGTTTCGTTCGGGATCGGCTTTAATTCCTTTTCCCCTGATTCAAGGGCAAGTTGTTGAATGTAGGTATTAAAATACCCTTTCTTTTTCAAATCGATCGCTTTGGCGTGTGCAATGTGGTTTACAAGATCAATGAATCCAGCGGAGATCCAAACGCCACGAATCGGTTTCGGTTCCTGCGGGTAGCAAAGTAAGCGCACGAACGGAGTTAGATCCACATCAATGGAAATTGGTTGGCTGCTTACAAACTCCTGTGCCGAAGGCTTTAGTTGAGAATACAAAGAGCCTCCGAGCTTCATCATGCTCGAAAAACCGGTCTTGTAGGTGAGCCCATCCGGGCTGTTAGGCTGCCCGAGGACGGGTCTCGAAAACAGCAACGTACAAGCGAACAACAGTAGCAGCGCAGTCAGTTTTTTCATCGGTTGCGGGGTGCTCAACCGCTTTGAAATACTGAGAATTCAACGCGATTGCCAGCAATTAGTGCGCTACACTTCTAAATGCGAGACCGGCGGCTTATTTTGCGGGGCCGTACCCCGCCGCAGGTGTGCCATCCGAATTTAAGTGGCCAGTGGCCCAAAGAACTCCGTGAGTAACGAGGTCCAGGTAATGAGGATCTTCGACAGTTGTGTTGTTGTGTCCGATGGTCGTACTAAAGACGCGTGTCTTTTTTGGACCGTATTCATTGACCCAGGCGACGACGTAATCGTTTGTTTTTGAAGAACTCTCGTTTTTGATGGTTTGCTTTCCGTGTGCAATTGGATGAGCCGTGTCAAAAATGTGGATATTGTTGTAGTGCTCTTCTCGAATCGTCGTCCAGTCAGAGAGCCCCTGAGTTATTGGATGACCTTTATCGGTAAAGGCGATTGAGATGGGTTCCTGCGGGCCGTGGCCACTGGATTGCAAGCCGAGATATTCGAACCAATAACCATGCGGCGTCCCGAGGGTCACAGGTGAATTGGGATTGCCGATTCGATAGCAATGCATTGCGCAATGGAGGTTTACCCCAGGAATTCCGTCACGATGCGGTTTGAGAACGCCTTCGACCGTCGAGGGGTCTGAAATATCCGCTCCGCATTCGTCGTGAATGACCAGATCGTAGCCGTTGGCGTAATCTGGATGCGCGAGTATAGCAAGGGGAGGATGGGTCGACTTGTCATCCGTGTGAATTTGGTCCACCACTACATTGGCACGTTCTTCAAGGCCCTTTTTGAGAATATCTTTTTGCCGCGCATAATCGTGGCAGCATCCGCCCGTAATAAGAAGTATGCGCAACGGCTTTGGGGCCGCCGCGAGGCGGCTGGGAATAGCACACATGAGCAGGGCGAGTGCTAAGGCCGAAAAAGAGACGAATTGGCGGCGGGATGAGCGATTTATCATAGAGATGTTGTGCAGATTCAATGAAGCAGACGCAAAGTCATCGATATTGATTCAAGGTTTTACGTTCTGCACGACCCTTCTGGGACGGCGCTCTTCGATAACGGCATCGGCCGGTTTGCTACGTGCTGACCGGGTCGGCCAAAGGAGCAGCCGGAGCGGATCCGCGACGTACTTTAGGAGTTTTTGGTCGCGATTGGAGCTTTGCCGGATTCTC
>JAQGOX010000305.1 GCA_028293365.1 Verrucomicrobiales bacterium
CGAAAAAAGAATGAAACCGATCCGGTCGTTCCGCAATTGAAACGCTCGCTGAGCGATCCGATGGTTGTGACGAATACCGCGAGACCATGACGAATCGCTTTACTTTGGATGGAAGCGACGCTTTGGAAGGGGAACTGTGCAAACTGACGCAGGACGCATTGGCGGGAGTGCGTGCACTCATCCCGAAACACCGCCTTCAAGGATTAGTCTTGGGCGGCGGTTACGGTCGCGGCGAAGGCGGAGTCTTAAATACGAAGCACGGACACCGGCCCTACAACGACCTCGAATTCTTTGTTTTCCTGCGCGGTTCGACCTGGCTGAATGAACGCAAATACCGCGATCCGTTGCACCACCTTGGTGAGGAATTGTCGGTCAAAGCGGGAATTGAGGTCGAATTCAAGATTCTTTCGCTGGAGAAATTTCGAGCGAGCCCAGTCTCGATGTTTTATTACGATCTGATTTCCGGTCATAAAATTGTCACGGACGATGAGACCTTGCTAAGTGACTGCGAGCACCACCGCGCAGCGCACCGAATTCCTTTGTACGAGTGTTCCCGACTCCTGATGAATCGTTGCTCCGGTTTGCTCTTTGCGCTTGATCGTCTGCAACGCAACCCATTTTCGGCTGGTGACTCTGATTTTGTTGGGAGGAATATCGCCAAAGCACAGCTCGCTTTCGGAGACGTTTTGCTCGCGGCTTGCGGCCAGTACCACTGGAGCTGCCGGGAGCGGCACCGGCGCCTTCCCAAATTGCGGGAGGAGATTAACGCCCCTTGGGTGGAACAGATTTGCGAAGAGCATACCGAAGGGCTTTTATTTAAACTTCATCCGCAAGCTGCAGATGAACCAGCGTGCAACTTTGTTGAACGCCATGCGCGGCTTTCCGAACTGGGGCGTAAACTCTGGCTCTGGCTTGAGAGCCGGCGTCTTAATTCGAAATTCCCTAATGTTCGTGCATATGCTTTTGCCCCTCAGAAGAAATGTCCTGAAGTTCATTCGATTAAAGCGCGCGCAATTTCCGCCAGGGCTTTTGGCATCTCTTCCTTGGTCCAACGCGGATCCCATCGATATCCAAGGGAGCGGCTTTTGAACGCTCTTCCACTGCTGCTTTGGGATTCCGAAGCAACCCGGGAGCCGGCTGTGGCCCAATTTATTCAAAAACAACTCCGAACCTCATCAATCGATTACCACGAATGGGTTCTGGCCTACCAAAGAATTTGGGGCCGATTTAATTGAGAACAATGAAACTGCTCGTTTTTTATCCTTACGTCCCGTATCCACTCAATCGCGGAGCGCACTATCGCCTTTATCATCTGCTTAAGGGACTCGCGCGCGATCACGCGGTCGATTTGATTGCACTTTCTGAGAACTTTGAGGGATATAATCACAAAGATATTTTCGAAGAGTTTTGCGGGCGCGTTCATTTTGTTGCTTTCAATCACCCGGCCTGGGAGAAGTTTTTCCCGCGCCGCATTCTGAACGCGTTGCCTTCCACGATCGCGCACTGGACTATTCCAGCGGTCGAACGCGCCCTCGATGAAATGCTGTCTACCGGCAATTACGATGCGGTTCACATTTGCGACATCGTGCTGGCACAGTACTTTCTAAAGAAGAACCGCCGCTGGCCCTTGATTGTGGACCGCACCCGCGTCGATTTGCAGTACCAGCTCATGGAGCAAAAGCGGATGAAGTTTTCGTTGAAGTCACGCGCTCTTAACCTCGAGAATTTGGCCAAACTTTGGAATTACGAGCGCGCCGTGGCGCAGGCCAGCCGTTTCCAGGTAGTCTGCGGGCCGGATGACGAGTCTTTTACCCGGAAATATATCAGCAAACAAGTGCCGGTCAGCGTTATTCCCAATGGTGTCGATCTCTCGTATTTCAATCCCGAGTCGAGCACGGAGGCTCGCGATGCCCATCCGACCGTCGTTTTTTGTGGCGCGATGGATTATAATCCAAACGTTGACGCGTTACGCTGGTACTTTTCGGAGATTCATGGGCTCGTCAAAGCGCGTATTCCGGAACTTCGAGTTTTGATCGTAGGCAAAGATCCCATTCCCGAAGTTAAGGCCTACGGTATTAAGGCCGGAGTGGAGGTTACCGGTGGAGTGCCGGACGTTCGTCCTTACTATCGCCGGGCCTGGGTTCAGATTGTACCCATTCGTATAGGCGGTGGCACGCGCCTTAAGATTGTCGAATCATTGGGAATGAAAACCGCCGTCGTTTCGACAACCATTGGTGCGCAGGGTCTGGGCTTGCGCCACGGCATTGATATTTTGCTGGGCGATACGGTCAAGGACTTCGCGGACCAGGTAATTATAGCGCTTGGGGACCCGGCGTTGCGCTTAAAGCTGGAAGAGCAGGGGATCGAAAGTGCCCGCACCCGGTTGTCCTGGGTCGGCCTTGGACAGCAATTAAGCGACCTTTACACCCGGGAACGGTTGGGCTTGCCCGCTAATCCATCGAAAACAATGCCCGAACCGGAATTAGTAAGCGGGCCTTGATGCACGAATTTAGAAGTATGCCCTCGAACTCAGGCTGTTTGGTAAACTTCCTCGTTTCGTCCGACTTTTGCGCTCGTTTTCAGCATCTTCTTGCGCGCTTCGACTCTCCGCCAGCTTTCGATTTTGGCCGTTGTGGCCAGCATCAGCATCCAGAGCATTAGATTCCGCGGCTGCGTCAGGACCCGTTCCAACGTGCTTTGGACGTAATTGATTCCGCATCCGATCGCGATTCCCAGGCTGACGCACCCCACCAGGTGATGGCGAAAAAACATCATCGCGCGCAGGTTCCAAAGTAGAAATACGGACATCAGCACTACGTAGCAGGCCAATGTTTGGTAGCCTGTTTCTGCCAGTATCAACCAGTACACGCTTTCCACGACTCCCTTTTGGTAGGCAGGGTCAACGGGGTTCCCATTAGCGCGCTGCCAGTCATCAATTTTATCGCCGTATGGGAAGGGTTTATTGATGACACGCGCGAAATTATTCCAACCGATTCCCAGTGGATAATCGCGCAGCATTTCGCGGGACGCCGCATTTAACATGACTCGGGTTCGTTTGCTTTCATCGTTTCCATAATCGTTGAAGCGGCCGACGATGGTGTTGAACGTCATCAGTATGCCGAATATTCCGATCGCAGCCAGGACCGCCGTTCCTCCAATCCGCCGCCTGGTTGGCCGGTCGATTAAACTCAGAAGCACAACTCCAATGGTTCCGACCGCAAACATCACGAGCGCTCCCCGCGAAAGGGTCGCTTGAACAATGGCGGCGCAGGCTACAAACGCAAACAGCAGAAAATTAGCCCCCTTTTCTTTAGGTCCAAGTCCAACCGCCAGGAAAACCATACCGATCATGGACGCAAACATTGCCAGCGCATTTTGATGTTCGAATGTTCCCGGCACCTGATAAATGTGCCCGACATACTTCATCTTCATCACGGCGACCAGTTCCCAGGTCATAGTGATTGCCATGGAAGTTAAGAGGAATCGCAAATCTTCGTCCGTCTGCAGGAAATTATAACCCGCGACAAAAATGATCGAGATCTTTACTGCTTTTAGCGCGGCCATTAACACGAAAACGGGCTCCGGCGCATTGATAATCGAGACGAAACTGAGCGAGCAATAAACAAAATAAAGAAACAGCCCGGGCGGAAGGAGTTTTACCTTTCGCCAGTTTCCAAAGACCTGGGCGAAAAATAATGCCGAAGCCGCCACCTCAATCAGATAAAAATGAAATCCTCGCGAATGACCTCGGTACAAAATGGGATCCAGCGTCAGTCCCCACTCTCCCGGCTCAAAAATTCCTTCGATTGTGAGAAAGCAAATCAGAAAAAATGTGATTCGATGCCAACGCGGGCGCTTTCGCATGAAAAAGCCGACGGCCGGAGCTGCCAGAAAAAACAGAAATACCAGAATGGTGAATTTTAAAACGTCCGACGCTGATTCCACCAAATCAGCTTACGATTGCGCTGGCTTTTCACAATCAGGGGCGTCCCCTAGAAAGATTGGTGTATTCACTGCGTCCACCAAAAGGGGCAGCCCTGATTTTCATCCGAATGGTGGTCGTTAGACTCGTCTGAATCGATGCTTCGCGTCGTCTGCAAAGAATGAATTTCGCTGGCTTGCGCCGTAAAGTATGATTGTCGCACAGATATTGCGAAAATACGACCCGGCCCAATGGGGCGGGACCGAAAGTGCGGTCAAACAGCTCGCCGATGGTCTTGCGTCACAAGGAGTTTCCTCCCGATTTTTCGCACCAAAACTGCCGCGCGAACCCCAGTTGGATCCACTAGCCGCTGCGGGTCATAGAGTTAATCGCTACCGCGCGTTTGTTCCGGTTGCCCGGATCAAACCAGAGCAGCGGGAACAGTTGATTTCGATCGGTGGGAATCTAATGTCGTTCGATTTGCTCTGGAAGTTGTGGCGCGAGCCGGATCTGAATGTTATTCACACGCACACTGCCAATCGAATCGGAGGCATTGCCCTGGCGGTGGCTCGCAGGCGCGGTCTCCCCTCCGTTATAACCATTCATGGCGGGGCGTTGGACATTCCTCAAGCTGTAAAAGATGCCCTGGTCAAACCGCTGGAAGGTGGAATCGAGTGGGGCAAAATCTTCGGTGCTCCGCTTCGATCACGTCATGTTTTGCACGATGCAAACGCGATCGTTACATGCAATCCTAGGGAAGCCGGTTTGCTTCGCCAAAAGTTCCCATCCAAACGCATTCTGGTTCAACCACACGGTGTCACAATAAGCGCTTACCATGGCGAGCATCGTCCCGCAGCAGCAGCGGCCTTTCCCCAGATTGTTGGGCGCGACGTGCTTCTGGTGCTCGGTAGAATCGATCCGGTGAAGAATCAGGGATTTGTGCTGCAACATATCAACGAGATTCTTCGCCGCTACTCTGAGTGCATTCTGGTCTTTGCCGGCGCCTGCACGGACGAAAGTTATGGTAAAGCCCTTAAGAAAGAAATCGAGCGAAGCGGGCTTGAGAAACGGGTCTTTTTCACTGGGGGAATTCCCCCTGGAGACGTGCGACTCATCGGCTTGCTTCAATCTGCAAAGGTCGTGGTTGTGCCATCATTATCTGAAACGTTTGGTTTGGTGATACTCGAAGCATGGGCCGCTGGAACGCCTGTGGTCAGCTCTCGCACTTCTGGGGCTTTAAGTTTGGTCGAACCGAATAAGAATGGCTGGCTTTTTGACCTGGCCGAGCCTTCTCAGTTTTTGTCAGCTTTGGACGAAGCACTCGCTAACCCATCGAAGGCTAAACAGTTTGCCGCTGCCGGACACGATCTCGCGGCTCGTGAATATGACACCGCCATTCTCGCTCGGCATATTCGTAATCTCTACGAAGAACTTATTCAGGACGCTGCATGAAATACGTCATCATCCGCGACGACGATACCAACACCCTCACACCGATCGAGTG
>JAQGOX010000381.1 GCA_028293365.1 Verrucomicrobiales bacterium
CAAAGACTTTTTGATCTCTGGCAATTGTGGGACCGTGAAGTGCGCTGGCTCAACTCGAATTCCTGCGTCATTCCAAACACCGGCGGAGGCGCGACGAGCTCGCTCGACATGAAACGTATCAGCAATCTCGCTCCGACGTTGATCGCTGACCGCCAGGCACGTCGCGGTCTGACCGTTCCCTGGGCCAACGGCAAGAACGCGAAAGAGTTTCGTGCGACTATGGGACGCAAGCCAATCGTTGGAATCTTCAGTATCGGACTTGAAGAACCTTATCGCTGGAAAGATTCCGTGCAAAGCCCTGCCGAGTTTCAACTTTGGGCCGCTGACGGTGTCGCCAACGATCTGCGTCCCTGGTTTACAAAATTTTCCGGCACCCTCCACGACGAGCGTTGGCTCAAACCGGTTGAAGAATTGTATCGCCGTTACGCGAGTTGGGAAAAATACCTTCGCAACGAACGTCCGCTCGCCCGGATCGGACTGGTTTACTCGCAACAGACCGGCTGGTTCCACGGTGGTAAGATCGAGGATCACATTGATGGATGGTACCAGGCGCTGATCGAAGCACGCACCCCATTCGAAATGGTCCACGATCGTCTGCTGGACTTGGATCACCTCGCTACCTTTAAAACGCTCCTGCTTCCAAACATCGCTGCTCTTTCAAAGGAACAATGCGAACAACTGCGTTCATTTATAAAACGCGGCGGCAGTTTGATCGCCACCCACGAGACAAGTCTTTGCGACGAATGGGGCGTGAAGCAGGCGAACTTCGGCCTTGCTGACCTTTTCGGCGTCGATTTCGCCGGCCGCACCGAAGCCCGGATGCAGAACGCTTATCTGCGGTGCGAACACGATTCCGCCAGACATCACCCGTTGCTCCGCGGTCTCGAAGACGCCCCACGCATCATCCACGGTGCGTCGCGTGTCGAAGTGACTCCTCGCGCGAAGTTTGGCCCGCTGCCCCTCACGTTGATCCCGAGTTATCCCGACCTGCCGATGGAAAAAGTCTTTCCACGCGTCCCGAAGACCGACATCGCACAAGTGTTCCTGCGCGAATACGGCGCAGGCCGCGTCGTCTATTTTCCATGGGATGTCGATCGAACCTTTTGGGAAGTGCTCTGCGTGGATCATTTCAAACTATTGCGCAATGCCGTCGAGTGGGCCACGAATGAACCTTCGATCGTTCAGGTTACAGGCCCCGGAATTCTCGATGTCACCATCTGGCAGCAAAAGCACTCAATGACCGTTCACCTCGTTAACCTCACGAATCCGATGATGATGAAAGGTCCCGTGCGCGAATTCATCCCCGTCGCCGAACAACATGTCCGGGTTCGACTTTCCAGTGGCGCGAAACCGAAACGCGTACATTGGCTCGCCGCCGACAAAACCGCCCACACCCATCGTGATGGCGATTACCTTCTCACCGTGGCGCCCTCAATCCTTGATCACGAAGTTCTTGCCATCGATTTATGAACTCTAAAACAAATCGCCGGGAATTGGCCAACATCGAGGCGCTGGCAAGGCCGTCCGCGAATTTGTAAAATGACCGTTTATCATTAATGAATCTTAAAGTTATCTCGAGTTTAACGGCGTGCCTCGCATCGATCATTTCAATCATCGGCGCTGAGCCTGCAGCTCAAAGTTCAGTTCGCACTCTTCGGGAATATCGCGATTCCGCGATGGGCCACGACGGAAATGCGGCGCGCGGCCGCGAGTTGTTTAATAATGAACAACGAGCCGCCTGCGTCCGCTGTCATTCCGTGGATGGCAGCAGCAGCAAGGCGGGTCCTGATTTATTTGCGGCCGGCGACAAGTTTCCGCGCAGCGAATTGATTCGAGCCGTCCTCGAGCCTTCGGCCTCAATCGCCGTCGGCTATGGCACCACTATCGTCGAAACAAAGTCGGGAGAGGAGCTTCAGGGTATCGTTAAAGAATCAAGCGCGGAAGCCATCGATCTTGTCGGAGTCGACGGAAAGCATGTCCGAATTCCTATCTCTAACATCAAAGCACAACGCGGCAGCACGACCTCACTCATGCCCGAAGGATTGCAGGCAGGATTCACGCGAGAGGAGTTTACCGACTTGATTGAATATCTGGTCACGCTCAAGCAGCCCGACTCCACGCTTACCAGTAATCGAGGCATGCCCTCAGTTATTCCGGAATTGACCCACCCGGTCCCTTTACAACCTTTCTTCAGCGAAGATCTGAGCTTCCCACATGCATTCGTTAAAAAGCCCGGGGATGTCCGAACCGGCCTCGTTGGATTCTTCCAAGTTCCCGGACTCAGCAACTCTTTCGTCGGCGTCCATCAGTCGGGAAAAATCTGGCTTCTGAAGAAGCAGAGTACCAATGACCTCAAAACCCTTTTCGCCGATCTCTCCAAAGAAGTCTTCAGCGAGCGCGGCCCGAACGGACTGCTCGGTCTGGCCTTCCACCCAAAGTTTTCGCAAAATCACAAATACTATTTGAAGCACCAGGTTTTCGAAGACGACAAAATTGCAACCACGGTCGTTGAGCGAATCGCTTCTCCCGATCTTCGCACCGATTCGGGCCAGCCATCGAGACGCCTCTGGAAAGTCGTCAGCACGACCCAGGATCATAGCGGCGGCTGTATTGCATTCGGACCCGATGGATATCTCTATATCGGAATGGGCGATACTGGGCCGCAACAAGATCCTCAGGGCCACGGCCAGGATCTCACCACTCACCTTGGCAAAATGCTGCGCATCGATGTTGATCACGCTGATCAAGGCCTCGCCTACGCGATTCCAAATGATAATCCCTTCCGCGCTCGCGCCGGAGCACGTCCGGAAATCTGGGCGTATGGTTTCCGAGAGCCCTGGCGTTTCAGTTTCGATGCTGTCACCGGCGACCTATGGGTCGGCGACGTTGGTCAGGATCGGGTGGAGGAAGTTTCGATCGTCAGGCGTGGGGAAAACCAGGGTTGGAACGTTTATGAAGGCTTCGAACCTTTCTCGAACAAATATCGTAGCGAAGGTTCCGTCTACGTTCCTCCAGTATTTGCCTACCGTCGGAAATTTGGAAATTCTGTCACCGGTGGTTACGTCTATCGTGGCGATAAGAATTCCTCGTTCTATGGTGTTTACATCTTCGGCGATTACACCTCACATCGGATCTTTGGCATAAAACAAAAGGATCGAACCCTGCAGGTTGTGCGCCAGATAGCGACCTCTCCTCAGGGAATCGCTTCCTTCGCAACCGATCACAAGGGCGAAATCTACGTTGTCGGTTACGAAGGAATGGTATATCATCTGGAACTCAACTCGGCTGACTTCGATGCCAGTCAGCCCGCAGCCTCTGCAACAGAGCGGGCCTCCAGGTAAAAGCGAATTTAGCTTATGCCTTTCCACCGAACGTTGTGTAATCGTCGAGGTCGAGCACGTCGGACCACGTGCGAATATCTTCGCGCGTCGTCGTCATCTTACCAATGTAGCCAACGAAGAACTGCAGCGTCTCGGCATCGCTGTCCGGCCCGCGACGATCCTGGAAATCGCTCCATTGTTGAATCTCCCAGGGAGAACGTTTGTTCTTCGCGTTGGCATTGATCCAATCGAGAATCTCCCCGTCTCCCTGGCCCTTCTTCAACTCCTCAAGCAAAGCCTTCGAGTCGATTCCCAGAAAGGAAAGGATATGTTGATCCAGCGGGCAGTCGAAATGAAACTCACCGTTTTTGTTAACCAAAGTGGCGCGGCCTTTATCGAGCATGCGGGGCAGCAGGGCGTAGCCGCCGAGGCGAGTGCGCGGACTGCGCGGCGGACGTTGTGTCAGATCAGGTGCAGGTATGTTTGCCATATTTTTTATTTATTTTGTTTTGAGTCGAAAATGTTTCATCTCCAGTACATCAATGCGCTTTTGAAAAATCGAGC
>JAQGOX010000412.1 GCA_028293365.1 Verrucomicrobiales bacterium
ATATTACGGCGGAACCATTGAAAAAAAGCAGCCCCAGCGCTTAGGCCCGCGAGAAAAACGGCCAAAATGGTGGCATAGGTATAGATCGTATTCTCCAACACCTGGGAAAGCATCCGGGTACCCCACAATTCAAAACCGATTCCGAGCAATCCCAGAGCGAATAGTTCACTCGCAGATTTGCGATCCACACTTTCTCCGTTTCGGTCTGGTTCGCGATCTGCTCGCCGCCCATTCGGCAAAAACAGCATCACTGCGGCGACGCCTAAATTCAGAGCAGCGCAGACAAACAAACCCTTCGGCAATGAAATGCCCGGCAATAAAATGAAAGTCGTGAAGAGAACCCCGGCCACGGCGCCAAAAGTGTTTGCCGCGTAAATACCTCCAATCACACGCCGGTTCGTGGACGAAGTGTAAACGAATTTGTACATGGCGGGGAATGTTGCACCCATTGCGAACGTTGCAGGAAGCAGTGCCAGGCAGGGAATCAAAAAGGCGATGAGCCAGTGTCTCAATGCGGAAGGATCAAGGCCGATCAGTTTCAAGGCGAGCCGATTCGCCTCCGGAATCAAAAATGTCGAGACGACTCCCCAAATACCAATAACACATTCAAGTAGTGCAAATACTCGGTCGGGACGCATCGTTCGTGCGGTTGCGCGATCCATCCAACAGGCGCCACCAGCCATTCCGAAAAAAAGGGCCGAAACTGTGGCCAGGACGGAAGGGATCTCGTGTCCAAGGCCTGCGGCGAATAGTTTTGACCAAACTATTTGGGAGCCGAGTGCGGCAAAACCCGACACGAAGAAAAGTATTGCGACAATGAAACGCACTATTGCCTTCCGACTTAATCAATTTTAAAAGTAAATAAACGGTGTCAGGACGCGCGATTCGCGCTGCATACGCGCAAGATATCGATCAATTTTCTTTCCGTCCATCGTGTAAGAAAGCGGTGTTTTAATTGGCGGTGCCATGCGATTCGATGTAGGGTTGCCACTGTCAAATGTGCAGCAGGATGCCATGCGACAGAATTTACATGTCAGATCAAACACATCGCGCGCCAAATGACGCGCCAGTTCAGGGCGATTTGCACGGCTTTGCCGAGCAACTCGGACCAGCGGATGCGTTGAATCTTCTGAGCCCGGGCGTTTCCAAACAGTTTCTGAGTATCAGTACCGTCGCCGACCTCCGCGCATTTCTAATTAGCTACCGGGAAGACCGATTGTTTCAACATGAGTTGCCAATTATTCTGCGCGCCTATCAACATGGCGCTCGTAACGAAACGCGCGAATTAATTGCGCTTGATAAGGCATTGTCAAGTGACGAAACAATTCAAAGCCTTGCGGCGGCGAGCCGGCAGGTAGGCCGATCCCAACTGAGCCGTCTCAGGCCGATGCAGGATGTCCGGTTGATCCAAAAGTATCTTTCTGCCGTCGAGGTCCGGGAAGCCAACGGTTGGCATACGATTGTTTATGGAGTAGTCCTTTCGCTCTTTTCACTTCCCCTGCGACAAGGCCTGGTCAATTACGCGTTTCAGACAATTCAGTCTTTTGTATATTCGGCGAGCAGGCGCATTGGAATCTCCGAACTCGCTTGCCAGGAACTCATCGCGGAGATAACTCATTCGACCGGAACCGCTGTCGAGCGAATTCTTGAAGCCAACGGTCCCACGGTTTTGCGCCTGGCTGAATGAGTCATTTTTCCAGCGCCGATTGGCTGGTTATTTTTGTTTACCTCGCAGGTATTATCGGGCTCGGCATCTGGTTCGGCAAGGATCAGCACAATACGCGGGATTATTTCCTCGGTAGTAAAAACATTCCGTGGTGGGGCATCGGGCTCTCAATTGTCGCTGCCGAAACAAGCGCACACACAATCATCGGTGTGCCCGCAATGGCATATGGAACGAATCTAGCATTCATCCAAATGGTGGTTGGTTATGTCATCGCGCGGATTATTTTGGCAGTACTTCTGGTCCCCCATTATTTCAAAGGTGAAATCTATTCGCCTTACGAGTTGCTGGGAAACGCGTTTGGTCCGCGAGCGCGACAAATGTCTGCAGTCTTGTTTCTGATTAGCGAGACGCTGGCGGCGGGTGTCCGGGTTTATGTTGCATGCATCCCGATTCAATTGATGCTGGGTCAACCTGTTTTGACCTCGATTCTTTTATTCATTGGGCTCTCACTTCTTTACACCTATATCGGCGGCGTCAAAGCGGTTATTTGGACGGATGCCGTACAATTTGGGCTTTTTCTCGCTGGTGGAATATTTACGCTTTTTTATATACCGACTTTTTTTGATGGCGGGGCCAAACAGGTTTTCTCGGAGGCGCTGGCTGCGGGAAAGCTGCACTGGCTCAATACGCGCTTTTCTCTGGCTGCTCCGTTCAATATTTGGATGGGAATCATTGGTGCGACTGTGATGACGATGTCCAGCCACGGCGCTGAGCAGTTAATCGTACAACGCGTGCTTTCCTGCAAGAACGTGGGGGACGGCCGGCGCGCATTAACATTAAGCGCGGTAGTTATTTTTCCCCTTTTTCTGACTTTTCTTATGGCAGGCGCGATGCTCTGGGTCTATTACCAACATTTTCAACCCGGGCTGCCAATCCCCGAAAAAGGGCCTGGATTAAAGGCTACCGATTTTATTTATCCGATCTTCATCGTCACGGCGGTGCCACATGTGCTCAAAGGTTTTTTAATTGTGGCCATCCTGGCTGCGGCGATGTCATCAGTGAGTTCAGCCCTGACGGCACTCGCTTCCGTTTCGACAATGGATATCGCCAAGCCGCTCTTTGCCCTGGGGCGATCCGAGACGTTTTATCTCCGCTTCAGCAAAATCAGCACGATCGGCTGGGCACTTGCTTTAGTCCTCGTAGCCTACCTCAGCCGCGAGGTGGACTTTGTTTTAAATGCCGCCTTTTCTTTACGCGGATTGACCAGCGGCGCACTTCTGGGCGGAATTTTGCTGGCAATGTTTGGCGAGAAAGGGACCTCTGCTCCAATCGCAGTCGCCATGTTTATGTCATTTCTCACAATGGTTTTCATTTCCTGGCGGTTTTCCAAGGAGGTTTATTGGCCCTGGTACACTCTTATCGGAACATTTTTAACAGTCGCCGTTGCCTGGATGATGCAATCTTTTCAATCGGCAGCGACGGTGTCGGACGATCCGAAAACAAATTCTCCAACCTAGTTTCGATTCATTTGCATTAGCCCTCGTCTGATCCGAGAGTAATCCCATGAAAACTGCTGCTATCATTGGCGCACACAATGACCGCTCCCGCTGGGGCAACAAAGCCGTGCGCGCTTTTATGCGCCAGGGATTCGAAGTTTTCCCGGTTTCTCCAACCGAGTCGCAAATCGAAGGCCTTAGGGCATTTAAAAAAATTGCAGAGGTTCCGACACGGCTCAACCTCGTGTCAATCTATGTTCGGCCGGAGATACTTTTGAAACTGTTGCCGGAGATCGCTGAAAAAGGTTGCGACGAACTTTGGCTGAACCCAGGCACTGCCTCGCCGGAAGTTCTGGAGAAAGCCGTTGAATTGAAACTAAAGGTTATTCAGGGGTGTAGTATTCTTGGCATTGGGGTGTCACCCTCAACCTTGTGAACCTACTTTGCCCTTTTAGTGAATTGAGCCAGAAACTGGCCCCTCAGCGCGGACGCAAACAAGGTCGGTCGTCGTTCTGGCGCCCTCCCGACAAGCGCATTGGCAAATGCCTCATCCAGCAAGGGACCCGCCTCCAGTTCGCCTCTGAATTTTTCTTCGAGAACACCTGCGTCTCGAGCAGTCCAAAAATCTCCATCATCCTCCACGTCGGCCTCGACTCCGTGACCCTGAAGGGTCGCGAGTAGATCGACCAAACCCGCGTGACGTTTCCGAAACTCATCGAAATTCCGCTGCGAAGGATTTTGGGTTCGACACGAGCCTTGAAAATGCCAGCCGGTTCCGAGACCAGATTGAATCTCACGACCTGCCGCTCGAATCATCGTGGGAAATCTGCATAATCCCACTGATGCAGAATCGCTGGAATGTGCCAACTGGACGTTGAACCAAAATCCAGTGGTTGGGAGCACCTTGATAACACCCCCGGTTTGGAACGGGCTTGGTATGCAAAAAGTAAGACGTCCTTCGGCCACCTGACGATTCAATGCGCTAACGACTCCAAAATGCTGGCTGATCGCCCGCTTTCGAGTTGCTTCAAGCACACGAACCACATCTGGATCCTTGAAAGATTCAGGAGCGGCTAGCTCATAATAAACGGAAATGGCCATTGATCGTTTCCACCCTCGCATTAAGTCCAGAAAACGGCAAGCTTCTCAGCCAAAAAACGATACGAGGCAACGCAGGCTTTGGAATCAGGCGATTTATGGCGCGGAAACTTTGCGCAACCATGCCCGGTGACGGATGCGTTCCGTCTCGAAAAGCGACTCCACCCGCCGCGCCTCCCAATCTGTAAACCGGCAACTCGCGGGGAGATGTTCTCCACAAACCGAACAGAGTTCATGCCGCCGGCTATAAACGATAGAGTTGCAGGATGGACAGCGACGGCCGGATTCGGCCCCGCCGAGTCGAGTAAACAGGCTTGGTTTTGTCGATCTCCCGCTGTCCCAGGCGGCCATTTGTTCGTCGGTCTGGTAAGTTATGATTGTTGCACTCATTTTGTCTCCTGCAGTCTAAGACGCGGGAACTGACACAAAGTTGCATTACAAGTTTGTAATATTGTTGAATGTTTGAACCTGCATGGTTGTCCAATTTGGGATGAGCACCGCGCTCGCCCGGATTCTTAAACCTCTTTCTGAGGGCCAAAAGGCCGCCTTGGTGACGTTGTTGGGAGATGATGACCCAGCCGTTTATCAGACTGTGCGTGAGAAGATCCTTTCGATGGGTAGTGACGTTCTGAATTGGCTAAAACCGCACCGCCTGAGCTCGGACCCTGTGATTCGCCGACGGGTACTCGAAATCATCCAACATTTGGCTCGGCAGGCTGCCGATAACAAATTCCTGGGATTTTGCCTAAATCAGGGCGAAGACCTTGACGTTGAAGAAGGCTCCCTTCTGCTCGCACAGACCCAATATCCCGATATTAATGTTCTAGCTTATCAAGCGCTTTTTGACAGTTTTGCGGCGGATCTTCGGGAGGAAATCGATTTCGGTGGTAATGCTGAGTCGATCATCGCCCGAATCAACTTCTACCTGTTCAATAACCAGCGATTTCACGGAAACGAGGGAAATTATTACGATCCGGATAACAGTTACTTAAATCGAGTCGTGGATAATCGGACCGGAAACCCAATTACCCTTTGCCTGATTTACTTATTTGTGGCGCGCCGCCTGAAATTGCCGATGGCCGGAATTGGCATGCCAGGACATTTCTTATGCCGATACCAGTCCACGACGGAAGAATTGTTCATCGACGCCTTTAATCGCGGAAAGCTTTTAAGCAAAGCGGATTGCGTTAAATACCTGGTGCATACCAAAGACGGGTTCAAGGAATCCTATCTCGCACCTGTAACTCCGCGAATGATTCTCCTTCGCCTTTGCACCAATTTGCACCAAATCTATCTCAAATTGGGGTGGACAGAAGAGATTGGCCGGTTCCAGCGCTACATCGTCGCGCTCGCTAAATAGACCGGAATACGGCAGGGAAGGTCGTGAGAGTGCCCGCGATACGGTTCTAAATCGCTACTTTCCCGCGCTCCAGCCGCCGTCGATCAAAAAGGCCGTTCCAGTGATAAAAGCTGATTCGTCGCTTGCCAGATAGAGAGCCGCATTTGCAATTTCTTCCGGCTGACCCATTCGACCCAGCGCCTGGGTCGCAGCCATTTCCTTATAAGCACGTTCTGGATCGGGGTATTCCGCAAGGCGCGCGGATACAAACGGAGTCTCCACGCGACCAGGACAAATGCAGTTAACCCGCACCCCGGCAGCCGCGTGATCGAGCGCCATCGCCTTGGTTATGCCAACCACGGCGAATTTTGTGGCGCAATAAGCTAGTCGATCCCGGATGCCGACAACGCCACCAATCGATGCCAAATTAAGAATGTTGCCGGATTTACGTTCGAGCATCGGCCCAATGAACGCTTTGCTCATATTAAAAACTCCACGAACATTTACCGAATGCAGCCGGTCCAGGTCCTCGTCCGTTGTTTGCAAAATCGTTCCGACGTGTCCGATGCCAGCGTTATTGACGAGGATATCCAGACGCCGATGATCGCGCAAAACACCCTGACCGGCCTCGGCACAGGCCGACGAATCGCTGACGTCAACTTGTATCGACGTTGCCTTAAAGCCGGCGCTATTCAATTCATTCGCGATCTTTGCAGCGCTAACTGCGTCACGATCTGCCACAATGACCGTTGCGCCCGCCGCCGCAAAAGTCTTCGCAATGGCGGCTCCAATCCCGGAACCACCACCAGTCACGAGAGCAATTTTAAGGTCCAGTCGAAACATATGAATTCCTGAAAGGTTCTATTCAAAATCAACGCGAGCGACCGCGTAGGCGCCCAAAACGAGCTTTATGCTGCTATTCGCGGGCTCGACCAGGTCTCCGACTTCCCCGTGGAACTTCTCCGGTTCCTGTTTAGCTCTGTTCAGGGAACGTGCATCGAGATATTTAACCCGCGCTTTTCGCATCCCAGTGTTGAGCCTGATCGTTTGACCGGACGAAAGTAAATTCGCCACCAGAAGCCTCCGCCTTTCGCGATCATCGATCAAAGTTACAGCCGCCACCTGAAGAGGATGAGTCGTACGAGTGGGGAAGATCCTCCCAAAATCAGCGAGGGCACGGAAAACATGCCATAAAGGAAACACCTCAGAATCGTTCATAATGCCGTGCGAGCCCGAGACGCGATAATAAGTGAGGCTATGAAGCTGCGGAGCTCCAACCAGCTTCGCCAGGCTGCCCACCGTCCAGGCGGCCGCAAAAAGACCGCTTTGCCGGGGATCGGCGGAGGGATTGTCTGCTCCGAATGAGAATTCAGACGGGAGAAGCGTGATTGGCGAAACCACCACAATCTGTTTGGAGAATTGGTAAGCGGTTTCGATCGTGGGCGGCTGGCCGTCCAGATTCTCAATCATCGACATTTCGTCAATGGAATGGATTTGGGGGGAAATCGAATAGACCGGGAGTGTGCCTGAACCGCTATTCGGACGATTACGATTAAGATCAACAAAACTTTCGCGGCTTCCGACCGCGATCAGAATATTCTGATTGAACTTTAACAGCAACGGTTCGGCGATCCGGGCGATCGCCGGGCTAAGTGGGTTTTCCTTGTCGTGAAACAGCATCCAAAGCTTGATGTGCGGATCCAACTCTGCAGCCAACGCGAGCAACTGGCCCAGAGAGGCCGCAATATCGCCCGAGAAAAGGAGCGCCACATGCAACGGCATTCCCAGCCCACGGCTCAACTTTGACGCTTCTGTGAACCTGGTGCGCCAGGAACTTCTCCGAAAATCGATATCGACCCGCAAATGTGACGGACGCAATAATTCAAGTCGCGCACGTTGCTCGACGGACAGCGGCTCCGACTGGGCGTCGATCAAGAAACCAATTGATGGTTTCGGAAGCATCGGCGTCGTAGAAACAGATACCTCAGCCTCCAGGTTCGGGGAATCCGGGATAATCTTCTTTTCCGCACCGGAAAATGAAATCGTAACTTTGTGGCTAACGCGATGCCCGGAATTAACTTTAACCGGCTTCGGCAGATCCGCCGGCGTGCTGTATGTTTTGAATGATCCGTCCGTCCAATTCCTTTGGTCCTCCATTTCGAACGTCTCTCCTTCAAATCGAATTTCAGCCAATCCTCCCGAGGGAACTTTGTAAGTGATGGCCCGAATATCCTTAAACGGCTGATTCGGAGATATATGTTTTGGAAACACCCCTTTTTCGATGGTTCCGCCGACGTGTTCGACCGTGCATTCGTTCCCGGCGCATTCCAGCAACGGATGAAGAATACACAACCCGATCCGATTCTTTAGAAATGTTGACTTTGCCTCACCCTCAAACGCGTAGACAACGCGATCAGCCTCTCCTTTGATGGTCCCGCACCACTCAAAATGCACAGCTCCTTCGTTTGAGGAGGCCGAGAATGAGATTTGGAATTGATCTTCGCTTTTTTCGATTGTCAGATCGCGAAAATGGGGCCGTATCGTGTTCCAGTCATGATCCCGAACGGCCCCGTAAATCGCACGTACGATTTCGTTTTCACCCTTTCGTATATATCGCAGAAAGCCTGTGGCGGGATCAAAAAGCATCGTCAACTGACCCGCCCGCAGGCTGGTTGCGCCAACGGCGGATTCTGAAATTGAGGCAAAGCTATTTCCAGGTGTTAAATCCATCAACCATTTGCATAAACGCGCGAGGAACTTCGCGCAATCCAAACCTTTCGAAGTTTTCGACAACGTAGAGTTTTGTCGTTTCGCCGGGTGCTTGTAACAATCGTAACACAATTGTAACATTTCCGTCGCACAATCGCCATCAATGGCCGCTTAGTTGAAAAGGAGCCGAATTATGTTTTCACTGCAAAAATTTCTTGGGAAAGAGGATAAGTTCTTCAATCTGCTTGTGGCCAGCGCCGACGCCTGCCGCGACAGCGTGCACGCATTGGCCAAATTCATCAAAGAACCAGATAATCTCAAATCACTGGACGAATTCATTCTCACCCGCCGTCGCGAAAAGAAGATCGCGGACGAAATCAGCGAAGCGCTCTGCACGACTTTTATTACCACCCTGGAGCGCGAAGATATCGAAGCGCTTTCCGTCACGCTCTACAAAATTCCGAAGACGATCGAGAAGATTGGCGAGCGGATATTAATCGCCCCGAAATTGCTGCATGGGGTCGATCTGGGCCGCCATTTGCAGATTCTGGAGAAAAGCAGCGACATCCTGAGCAACATGATTAAGGAATTGAGCAAAGGAGTGAATCTGGAAAAGGTTAAAGCGCTGAATGATCAATTGCAGGTGCTGGAAGGCGAAGCCGACAAACTGATACTCGAACTGCTGCGAAATCTTTATTCGGGTCAGCACGACCCGCTAAAGGTCGTCTTTCTCAAGGATCTTTTCGAACTGCTCGAGAAAGTTGCGGATCGTGGCCGCGATGCGGGCAATGTGATTACGCATATCATGTTGAAAAACTCGTAAGCACCAGACCCGGTATGGCTTTAATCTTCACTGTCATTTTGGTCGCCCTGGTTTTCGAGTACATCAACGGGTTCCATGACACGGCAAACTCCATTGCCACGGTTGTATCCACCAAGGTGTTGACCCCGCGCCAGGCGATTCTCCTGGCTGCGGTGACGAATCTTTTCGGTGCAATGATCGGTACTGCGGTCGCAAAAACTGTCGCTTCAGGTTTGGTTGACGGCAAGTTTGTATCCTCGGAAATACTGATCTGTGCACTCCTGGGGGCGATCGTTTGGAATCTGCTGACCTGGTGGCTGGGCCTGCCCTCAAGTTCGAGCCATGCGCTCGTGGGTGGACTGTGCGGCGGAGCACTGGCGTCTGCTCACGGTAACTGGAGCGTAATTATTTGGTCTCAGCCGGCCGCCGACCATTGGTACAAAGGTAAAGGCCTGCTTTGGAAAGTGGTGGCTCCGATGGTGATTTCTCCCGTCCTCGGATTTGTGTTTGGTTTCATTCTAATGGCGCTGCTTTACATTCTTCTCCAAAAAATGCGGCCACAACTGGTTAACGTTCTTTTTGGTAAACTGCAGTTGATTAGCGCAGGGGCGATGGGAGTTATGCACGGCACCAACGACGCTCAAAAAACCATGGGTATCATAGCGCTCGCTCTCGTGGCAGGAACAAAAGCCGGACAATTCGATCATTTGCCCGCCTGGCTTTCCTTTCTCTACACGGCAGAAGCTCCGAAAGGAAAGGAGATGGAGATCGCCACCTGGATTAAAGTCATATGCGCAATCACGATGGCGGCCGGAACCGCCGCTGGCGGTTGGCGTATCATCAGGACCCTCGGTCACAAAATGGTAAAATTGCAGCCGATCAACGGTTTCGCCGCCGAAACCAGTTCTGCGGCCGTTATTTGGATTGCGACTCATCTTGGTATCCCAGTTTCAACTACACACAACATCTCGGCCGCGATCATGGGAGTCGGATCGGTAAAGCGGTTTAACGCAATTAAATGGAACGTTGTTGAACGAATAGTTTGGGCTTGGATATTCACGATACCGGTGAGCGGTGGCATCGCCTATCTTCTCGTAGAATTCGGGCGCGGGGTCGGTTTTATCAAATAGTTGTTTGCGTTTTACGATGCCGGGCCATGAAACCCGGGCCGGAGTCCGCAAGGTCCTTGCGCCGTTGCTCTGCGATGATTCCACCATAAATCCGCGCATCGCGGCGCAGCATCGTGAGCCGATTTTTCAATGATTCGCTGACAATTTCGCCGTTCTGGATGTCCTCCCGCTCCGCGAATGAAACCCCATATGGCAGACTCCAGGCATAACACTGGCGCGCGACCGTGCGAATCTGGTCGGTCACGGTAAGGCCTTTTTCGTGGGAGCCGACAATGGTCACGAAAAGCTTTCCGGCAAATTCATGCCAAAAGTGTTCGAGAAAGTTTTTCAGAGTACTGCTGATACTGCCGTGATAGTCCGGTGTGCCGAGTAAATAAACATCCGCCGCCTCCACCCGCGCTTTCAGGCCCGGGTACATCGCGGATTGATAAACGGAGTCCGGATTGAAAAGCCCGAGTGGTTCGTGAATAAAATCCAGCAGATCGACTGAACAACCCTCATTTCGCATCGCTTCAGCGGTTGCGGCCACAATCGTCCTCGTGACCGATTTCTCATTCAAGCTGCCAACCACCGCAAGGACATGAACTGGTTTTGAGTTCGACATTCACGAAACTGTAAAAGAGTTTACAAAACTGCCAATCAAAATTCGGCTATACTCGCGCCTGTACTTTGGATTTAATAGTCAAGCATGAAGCACTTTTGGATGATTCGATGGGTATTCCTGGCATCCATGTTCCATCTAAATGCTGGGGCCGAGCCTAATCAACCGGTTTACAAAACCGGCTACTCTACCATCATGGCCCTGGGACGCGCGCTCTACGGCAGACTTGATGCAGCAAACCAGGATATTATCAGTTCCCAGCCGATCGTCATCGACCCGGATACGAAGCCTTTTGTTCGACTTTTCTTCGCACCCGATGAACCAAAGCCGCAACGAGGGGTAACGATCTCTGTAGGATTCGTCGATCTCGCCAATCACATTGCCCATGCCAAGGCGATCGACAAGATCGAGAAAGGCTATTTTGACCGTTATCTAAAAATACTGGCGACTGAAACCGGCGAAACAGCACTCAAGGACCTTCCAAACGACACCAACCCTGCCTACTGGACCGATCAAATGCTTGACGAGCAACAGAGCAATTTTAACTCGATCGTCGGCGCGGTGGTGGGAATGAAACTGGCAAACCATTACCTTGGATATTACGAAAAATATAAGGGCCAATTGAAAGACAACGATAACATTTACGGCCTGTTGGATCCCAAAGAATGGGAAAAATGCGTCAGTTCCGGGATATTTAATTCTCTCGATGCCGGCTATACGGTCGAGGGATTGCTACCGTTTCTCGAGGCATTCGATAAAATGCCAGCACGTCCGGTTTGGAGCCAGTATTTCATTCCGAGCACCGTTCGCTATGCCAAGACCAAAAAGCAGATTGAACGTATTCAATCTGACTTTTTTGCGGGTAGAAAGCGAAGCTGACCTCCTATTTCACTGGAATTCCGTCAGCATCGATTACCTGGATTTCTCCAAGTCCCAGTTCTCGAATTCCAGGTTCGATCTTTTCACGGTCGCCAACAATAACCCAAACAAGACCCTCTGGATGAACCACCGACCTGGCGGCCTCAGTAACTTTAGCCAGGTCCATGGCGCGTATCCGTTCGGTCAGCGTATTATAATAACCCAAAGGCAACCCATATCGAACGAGTTCGGCAATTGAAGTTGCAACTGAGCGGCTGGTTTCCCATTTTCCGGCCAACTCCAGGGTTTCCTGTTTCTTTACCTTGCTCAGTTCCGCCTCTGTGATCGGCATATCCGTAAGAATGCCCCTCAGTTCCTTCGCCATCTCAACCATCGATTCTTTAGTCTTGTCGGTTTGAACGGGGGCTGAAGTTACAAAGGGCCTCTGACCGCGTGCACCGTAAATACGGCTATGCGCTCCATATGACCAATGTTTGTCTTCGCGCAAATTCATATTAATTCGGGAAGTAAACTGCCCTCCTAAAATGTTGTTCATGGCCTGAATGGCCACCTCCATCGGGTTGGCTTTTGGCACCGTCACTTCTGCTGCGGCAATCAGCGATTGCAAGGAACCCGGCCGATCGAGGAGGTAAACCGAAGGCTTCGCAGCCAGTTCTACCGGTTTGATATTCTTGGTCGGAATTTGGCCAGGTTTCCATCCGCTCAAGAGGCGTTCGATTTTTGGCTTAATCTCAGCAAGCGTCGTATCGCCAACCACCACTAACGTTGCGTGATCCGGATAAAACCACGTTTCATGAAATTTTTTTACATCATTGCGCGTAAGACTTTCGACACTCTGTCCGGTACCGGATCCAGTGAGCGGTAATGCGTACGCGTTCCCCTTCCCATACAGTAATTGCGGCAATACACGGAGGGCCATTTGATGTGGATCGACCTTCTCGGCTTCAATCGCATCAAGCTGCTGTTTTTTAAGTCGTTGGAAATCCGATTCAGGAAAACTCGGATTCAGGATCACATCACCGAAGATTTCCAATGACGCATCCAAGTGTGCTTTCAACGCTGTCATTCCGACAGTGGACGTATCCAGATCAGACCCGGTGAACAGACTGGCGCCAAGCAATCCAAGTTGCTCGCTAATCTCAAGCGAAGTTCGCTTCTCCGTTCCCTCGTCCAACATATTCATCGCCAGCTTCGCTGTCCCGGGCTTGGTAGTCGCATCGGAGGCAAATCCCGCATCCAGGGTCAAATACAGTGTCACTGCCGGGATCCCATGACGTTCCGCCAGAATAAGTTTTAGTCCATTATCGAGCATCGCTGTTTCCAATTGAGGAAATCGAGCGTCCGGAGGGGTACCGGTGTCTGGCAGCTTCGAACGATCGACCTCGCTCTTTGCTGTGGTGAAGGAAGGGAAAGGATGAACTTCCAGATTATAATCGCCGTCGCCCAGCCACTCGCCGGCTGCAGCCTGAAGCTGTTTGGCCGTGACGCTTTGCGCCCGCTGCAGGCTGACCTTATAATGTTCGGGATCCCCCGCAAAAACCTG